>DASQRV010000401.1:0-2558 GCA_035642735.1 Steroidobacteraceae bacterium | reverse complement strand
GACAGCTTCAGGATCGACATTCCGGGGGCCGCACGCTGCATCCAGTGGTACGCGGAGGCGATCGACAAGGTGTACGACCAGGTCGCACCGACCGGTCCCGGGGCGCTCGCGCTGATCACCCGCGAGCCACTGGGTGTGGTCGGCGCCATCGTGCCCTGGAACTTCCCGCTCGCCATGGCGGCGTGGAAGATGGGCCCGATCCTTGCTGCCGGCAATTCGCTGGTGCTCAAGCCTTCCGAGAAGTCCCCGCTCAGCGCGCTCAAGGCCGCCGAGCTCGCCATCGAGGCGGGCATACCGCCCGGCGTGCTGAACGTCGTACCGGGACTCGGACAGGCCGCAGGCAAGGCGCTCGCGCTGCACATGGATGTCGACGCCGTGGCGTTCACCGGCTCGACCGCCACCGGGCATGCGATCATGCAGTACGCCGGTCAGTCGAACCTCAAGCGCGTGTCGCTCGAGTGCGGCGGCAAGTCTCCCAATATCGTGCTCGCCGACTATCCCGACCTCGACAAGGCGGCGACCGCGGCCGCGTGGGCCATCTTCTTCAACCAGGGCGAGATGTGCTCGGCGGGATCGCGGCTGCTGGTGCAGGAGCCGATCAAAGAGGCGGTGCTCGAGAAGGTGCAGGCGATCGGCCGCACGCTGACGCCGGGGGATCCGCTCGATCCCGCGACGCGCCTCGGTGCGATCGTCGATGAGACGCAGATGAAGCGGGTGCTCGGCTACATCGACGCCGGCCGTGCGGATGGCGCGAATATCCGCCTCGGCGGCCGCCGCGTGCGCGAGGACAGCGGCGGCTACTTCATCGAGCCGACGGTGTTCGACGGGGTGCGACCCGCGATGAGCATCGCGCGCGAGGAGATCTTCGGCCCGGTGCTGTCGGCGATCGCTTTCAAGACCGTCGACGAGGCCGTCGAGATCGCCAACGACGTGATCTACGGGCTCGCCGCCGCGGTGTGGACCCGCGATGTGACCACGGCGCATCGCGTCGCGCGGGCACTGCGCGCCGGCACCGTGTACGTGAACTGCTACGACGCCGACGATATCACCGTACCGTTTGGCGGATTCAAGCAGTCGGGCATCGGTCGCGACAAGTCGCTCCACGCGCTCGAGAAGTACACCGAGCTGAAGACCACGTGGATCGATCTGTCGTGAGCCGCCGGGGCTTGCACTGCGCAAGCCCCCCTCCCGGCTCGTGAGTGAGTCGCACCTCAACTTCCTCGCCAGCGCGCCGCGCGGCTTCGCCGATCTGCTGGCGGCCGAGCTCACCGCCTGCGGTGCTGCGGCGGTGCGCGAGCGCACCCTCGGGGTGGCATTCTCCGGCTCGCTCGAGTGCGCCTATCGCGCCTGCCTGTGGTCACGCGTCGCGAGCCGCGTCTACCTCGAGCTCGCGCACTTCCCGGCAAGCGATGCAGACGAGTTCCATCGCGCGGTGTGCGCGCTCGACTGGAGCGCCCAGCTCGCCCCGGGCGCGACGCTCGCCTGTGATTTCAGCGGGCGGCATCCGGCGATCACCCACACCCATTTCGGCGCACTGAAGCTCAAGGACGGTATCGTCGACGCGCTGCGCGCGGCCCGCGGCGTTCGCCCCGATGTGGCACGCGAGCGCCCGGACGTGCGCGTGCATGCTCACGCGCACGGTACGCAGATCACGCTGTCGATCGATTTGTCCGGCGAGAGTCTGCACCGCCGCGGCTATCGCACGGCGGGGGGCGAGGCACCCCTGAAGGAGAACGTCGCCGCCGGTGTGCTGCTGCGTGCGGGATGGACGGCGGCGGCGGCGCAGTTCCTCGATCCGCTGTGCGGCTCGGGGACGCTCTGCATCGAGGCGGCGCTGATCGCGGCCGATCGCGCGCCGGGACTCACGCGCAACTACTTCGGCTTTCTCGGCTGGCGCGGGCACGATGCAGCTCTCTGGGCGCGGCTGCTCGATGAGGCCGCGGCGCGTGCGCGCGCGGCCGATGTCACGAGGGCGCGCGTGTACGGTCGCGATCGCGACCCGCGCGCCATCGAGCGCGCCCGCGGCAATGCCGAGCGCGCCGGCGTTGCACACCTCACGCACTTCGAGAGCGGCGCACTCGGCGCGGCTGCGCCGGCCGGGGCGGCCGCCGGTCCCGCTCTGGTGTGCACCAATCCGCCCTACGGCGAGCGGCTCGCGGACCGCGAGGGCGCGCGCGCGGTGCACCGCGAGCTGGGTCGCGTGCTGCGCGAGCGCTTCCAGGGGTGGAGTGCTGCGGTGCTCACCTCGCCCGAGCTCGGCATGGAGCTCGGGCTGCGTGCCTATCGCACCCACACCGTCTGGAACGGGGCACTCGAGTGCCGCCTGCTGCGCATACGTGTCGAGCCCGAGAGCGCACGCGAGCCCGGAACACTCGGCCGTGGCGTGGCTCACCTCAAGGAAAGCGCGGGCGCCCGGATGTTCGCCAATCGCCTGGCGAAGAACCTCAAACGGCTGCGCTCTTGGGTGGAGCGCGAGGGCATCTCCTGCTACCGGCTGTACGACGCGGACATGCCCGAATATGCCTTCGCGCTCGACCTCTATCGTACGGTCGAGCCCG
>DASQRV010000400.1:0-5933 GCA_035642735.1 Steroidobacteraceae bacterium | reverse complement strand
GATCCGCTGCGCCTGTCAGTGCCCAAGGCGTTCATCGTGCTGACGGCGGGGGCGTCCGCGGATGCGGCGACCGCGGTTTCGATCTTCCGACACGTGCGCGGGCGCGTGTCGCCGTACCAGCGCATTCGGCGCCTGGAGTTCGCGGCTCTCCCGAAGACGATCTCCGGCAAGATCCGGCGCGTCGAGCTGCGGCAGCTCGAGCAGGCCCGTGCGCCCGGGGGCGCGCGCCGTCCCCAGGAGTTCTGGGAGGAGGATCTGCGCGCTTGACAGGGACCTGCTAGCGCGCGGCGAGCACCTCGTCCGCCGCCGCCAGCACCTCCGGCACGATCTGCGCGACATCCTCCTCGGTGGTGCGATGATTGACGAAGCAGGCACGCAGCACAAACCGTCCGCCGAGTGAGGCGTTCGACAGATACACGCGGCCGCGCTCGATCACGCGCCGCAGGATCGCGGCGTTGAGCCGATCGCCGTCTGGCGTGTGACCCTCGCCGGTGAGGTAGCGGAAACATACGGCGCTCAGTGCCACCGGGGCTGCCAGCTCGAGGCGGGCGCTCGCGGCAACCTGCTGCGCGAGCAGCTGCGCGTGGCGCAGATCCGCGCGGATGGCGCGGCGAAAGGCGTCCAACCCGTGATAGCGCAGCGACAGCCACAGCTTCAGGGCCCGGAAGCGCCGCGACAGCTCGAGCGACTCGTCGAAGAACGCGAACGCCTCGAGCGGATCCTCGGCGAGGGACTTGGCGTAGTCGCCGGTGTACGAGAACGCCACCCGGGCCGCCTGGGCGTCCTTGAAAAGCAGCATTCCGCAGTCGAGCGGCTGGTAGAGCCACTTGTGCGGATCGAGTGACAGAGAGTCGGCGGCGTTCAGGCCCGCAAACCGCTCGGGCACGGCGAGCGCTGCCAGCGCGCCGTAGGCGCCGTCGACGTGCATCCACAGGCCATGCTCGCGGCAGAGCGCGGCGATCTCCGGCAACGGGTCGATGCTGCCGGTGTTCACCGTGCCGCTGGTCGCGACGACTGCGAGCGGCACGCGGCCCGCGGCGTGGTCGGCGGCGATGGCCTCGCGCAGGTGTGCGGGGCTCATGCGCAAGCGCGCATCGGCGGGAATCAACCGCAGGTTCTCGCGTCCGAGTCCGAGCAACGCCATCGCCTTCGGAATCGACATGTGCACTTCGCTCGAGGCATAGACCACTCCGGGCCGGGCACCGGATGCATTTGCCGGCAGGCGTGATTCGCGCGCCATGGCGAGCGCCATCAGGTTCGCCATCGAGCCGCCGCCGCAGAAGCTGCCGTGATAGCCGCGGCAGTCGAGCGCCGCGGCGAGCGCTTCTATCACCTGCCGCTCGAGCGTCACCGCCGCGGGGGCCGAGCGCCAGGCTGTCACGTTCTGATTGAGGACGCTCGCCAGGAGATCCGCGAGCGCTGCCACCGGCTCGCCGGATCCCAGCACGTAGCCGAAGAAGCGTGGCGAGGGCGGGCGGCTGAACTCGAGGACCGCAGCCAGCGCATCGAGCGCCGCGGGACCGAGACCCTTCTCGGGAAGGGCCTCGCTGAAGGCGTTCACTGACGCCTGACCCGAGACCTCGGGAAAGGTGCGCCGGTTGGCGAGTGTCGCCAGGTAGCCGGCCGCGAGTCCCGTGAGCCGTGCCGCGAGTGCGCGGAAGTCGCTGTCGGAGAGCTGGAGGGCGTTCATGCGGCGGACCCGTGCAGCGGCGTAGTGCGCCGATGTTACACGGGCGAGTGGTTTATGATGTCCGCTCCATGATCGATCCGGCCGTTGGTGCGCTGCTCGCCGGCGCCTTTGCGCTGCTGTTCGCGAGCGCCGCGTCTCACAAATTGCTCGACCTCGAGCGTTTTGCCGCGGCCTTCCGTGCCTACCAGGTCGTGCCGTCCGCGCTCGGCGGCATGTCGCTGCTCGTGCCCGTGCTGGAGCTCGCCATCGCCGCGGCATTGCTGGCCGCCCGCTCGCGCCGGGGCGCCGCGGCCGCCGGTGCAGCGCTGCTCCTCGTGTACGCGGCGGCAATCGCCATCAATCTCGGCCGTGGCCGCCGCGACCTCGATTGCGGATGTGGCGGACCGCGCGAGCGGCGGCCGATCGGCGCGTGGATGGTATGGCGCAATATCGTGCTCGCGGTGCTGCTCGCTACGCTGCTGCTGCCGTGGACGCCGCGCCCGCTCGGCGCGGCGGATGCTCTCACCATCGGTGCGGGCACGGCGGTGGCGGCACTCCTCTACCTGTGTGCCGAAGTACTGTTGGGCCGCGTGGCGCCATACCTGCCGCGCGCGCGCGGCGGGGAGCGGGCGTGAGCGCTCTCGCGATCTCGAACCTCGTGCTGTGGCTGCTGGTGCTGGCGCTGTCGGCGGTGGTACTGGCGCTTGCCCGGCAGCTTGGCGTGCTGCACGAACGCATCGCACCCGCGGGTGCCCTGATGCTCAATCGCGGCCTCACCGTGGGCGAGCCCGCGCCCGCACTGGAAGTCGCCGACCTCCAGGGTCGCGCGCACCGGGTGGGAAGCCCGCGCGCCGACGGCCGCAGCACACTGCTGCTGTTCGTCTCCCCGAGCTGTCCGGTGTGCAAGTCGCTGCTGACGTCCGTCAAGTCGAGCGCCAACGACGAGCGCGCCTGGATGGACGTCATTCTGGCGAGCGACGGCGACCAGGCCGAGCAGCGCGAGTTCGTGCGCGCGCAGGGCCTGGATGGCATCCCTTACGTCGTGTCCGCGGCACTCGGGCTCGCCTTCCAGGTGAGCCGCCTGCCATTCGCCGCCCTGCTCGATGAGCAGGGAATCCTGCGGGCACGCGGGCTGGTCAACTCGCGCGAGCATCTCGAGAGTCTGTTCGAGGCCAAACGGCTGGGTGTCGCGTCGCTGCAGGAGTATTTCTCCGGCACGGCCTGAGGAAGTCAGGAGCAGGGACATGGCGGATGCAACAACGATCGATCCCGCGGTGTGGCGTGTGCTCGAGGATTACGAAACGCGAGCGCAGCGCGAGGATCAGCTGTGGAGCACGCTCACCGAGCCGGAGCTCAGGCAGCGGCTCGATGAGTTCCTCCTGCCGGTCGGCCGCGCGGCCGGGACGCTCATCAACCTCATCGTCAAGGGCGCGAACGCGCGGCGCATCCTCGAGGTCGGCAGCTCTTACGGCTACTCCACAGTCTGGCTGGCGGAGGCGGCGCGGGCGATCGATGGCCGGGTAGTCTCGCTCGAGCTCCGGGCTGCGAAGACTGACTACGCTCGTGCACAGCTCGCCCGGGCGGATCTCGAGCGCTGCGTCGAGTTTCGCGTCGGCGATGCGCTCGCCTCGCTCGCACAGCTCGCGGGGCCCTTCGACTTCGTGCTGCTCGATCTGTGGAAGGACCTGTACGTGCCGGTGTTCGAGCAGCTCCATCCGAAGCTGGCACCGGGCGCCATCATCGTGGCCGACAACATGCTGCAGCCGGAGAGTGCGCGAGCGCATGCGGACGCGTACCGGAAGCGCGTGCACGCCGCGCACGGGATGAGCTCGGTGTTGCTCGCGGTCGGGAATGGCCTCGAGGTCAGCCGCTACCGCTGAGCGCAATCTCGACGCGCTTGTTGCGTTTGCCTTCGCTGCGGATCTTCAGCACGCGTATGCCTTCGATCTCCGCGATCCCGGCGACGTGCGTGCCGCCGCAGGGCTGCAGATCGATGCCGGGGATCCTGAGGAGGCGCACGCGTCCGGCGCCGCGCGGTGGCTGCACACTCATGGTCTTGACGAGCTCCGGCTGTGCGTCGAGCTCGGCGTCGGTAATCCACACTGTCTCGGTGGCAGCGCCCGCGGCGATGAGCGCGTTGGTCTCGCGCTCGATCCGCTCGGCGTTCAGCTGACTGAGGTCGATGTCGAAGTCCAGCCGCGCCTTGTCGGGCGCGATGTTGCCGCCGGTGACCGGGGCGGTGATGACGCACGACAGCAGGTGCAGCGCGGTGTGCAGGCGCATCAGCCGGTAACGACGCGGCCAGTCGATCTCGAGCGTAACGGTCTCACCCGGCTGCAACACCGGGCTGCCGGGCGCAGGGACGTGCAGCACCCGGTCCGGCGTCTCCCCTTTGCGCGTGTCGATGATCGCCACGGCATCGCCCGGCGCACGCAGCAGCCGGCCGCTGTCGCCCGCCTGGCCGCCGCCCTGGGGATAGAACACGGTGCGGTCGAGCTCGATGCCACGCTCGCTCACCGCGAGCACCCGTGCGGTCGCGGTGCGCAGATAGGCGTCCTCACGGAACAGCAACTCGGTCGTCATGGCTGTGATCGTCTCCGGGTCTCGCTAGAATCCATGGCCATGCCAGCCTACGCCTACCGTATCGTCAACGTCTTCACCCAGGCGCGCGCGGCGCTCAGCGGCAATCCCTTGTGCGTGTTCGAGCGCGCCCAGACGCTCGATACCGCAAGGATGCAGGCGCTCGCACTGCAGTTCAATCTCTCGGAGACGACCTTCATCCTGCCTTCCGAACGAGCGAGCGCACGGGTGAGGATCTTCACGCCCGACTACGAGATGGCCTTTGCCGGGCACCCGACGCTCGGCACCGCGCACGTCTGCCGGGCGCTCGGCCTCGGGGGCGATCGCATCACGCTCGAGATGGCGGCCGGTGTCATTCCGGTACGCGCGGCCGGCGATCGCTGGACGCTACAGTCCAACACCCCGACGTGGCGCGAGCTGCCCGAGCCGCGGCTCACGCTCGCCGCGATGCTCGGCCTCGAGGAGGGGGATATCGGCGAGCGCCCGCTGTGGGTCAATACCGGCACCGAGCAGCTCATCGTGCCGCTGAAGAGCGAGGCGGCGGTGCGCCGCGTGCGGGTGCGTAGCGATCTTCTCGAGCAGTTCAGGAGCGTCGACGGCCACAGCATGGTGTACGTGTTTGCGCCGGTCGGTGCGGCGTTGCTGGCGCGCTTCTTTTTCCCGAAGGGAAGCGCGATGCTCGAGGATCCCGCCACGGGCTCCGCCACCGCGAACCTGGGCGGCTGGTGTCTGGCGATGGGCCGGACGCTCCCCTGCGAGTTCGAGATCTCCCAGGGCGAGTACACCGGCCGGCCCTCGGCGCTGCGCCTGCGTGTCGACGCGGAGCGTCAGGTGCTGGTGAGCGGTGATGTCATCGAGCTCGGGCGCGGCACGATCAATCTGTGAGCGGCCGGACGCGGCGCCGCTGCGAGGCGCTGCTTCGCCTCAAAGCCCCTCGATCAGACGGCCGGGATTGAACACCCCACGGGGGTCGAACCGCTCCTTGAGACGCCGATGCAGTGTTGCAAGGGCGAAGGGCAGCGGATGAAAGCGGGTACCGGGTGGGGCACCGCGCCAGCACTGCGCCGTGCCGCCCGCGCGCTCTGCAACCGCTCGCACTGCAACACGGTTGGGCGGGTTCGCGTACCAGCGCAGCGCACCCCCCCAGTCGATGAGCGGCTCGCCGGGGAGAGCGAGCGGTGGGGTCGCCGACGGGAGGGACAGCCGCCAGATCGCTGCGGACGCAAACAGCGGCAGCTGGCAGTGGCGCAGCGCGCTCCAGAAGCCCGCCGCGACCGCCGGCGCGACGGGATCGCCCCCGATCTTCTCGCGCGCGGCGCGCACCGCGGCCGGCGCTCCCGACAGGCGCACCCAGGCGTGCCCCTGCGACCAGGCGGCGCCCGAGAGGGGCAGCGGCAACCCCGCCCAACGGTTGAAGGCTGCCACGGCCTCCGCCGCCGACAGCTCGAGGCTCAGCGTTTCCTCCAGGCGCGGCCGCGGCAGCACTTTGAGCGAGACCTCGGTGATCACACCGAGAATACCGAGTGAGCCGCACAGCAGCCGCGAGACATCGAAACCCGCGACGTTCTTCATGACCTGTCCGCCAAAGCGCAGCAGCTCGCCCTGCGCGGTGAGCAGCCGCGTGCCGAGCACGAAGTCTCGCGCTGCGCCGGCGAACATGCGGCGCGGCCCCGAGAGCCCGGCC
>DASQRV010000399.1:0-5106 GCA_035642735.1 Steroidobacteraceae bacterium | reverse complement strand
CCATCACCGTTCAGGCGGATTGCACGCGCGGCTTGGAACGGAATCCAGCCCAGCGAGAGCCGCCCGCGCCATCTGGGCCGGCGGCGGTGAGCATCGCGCGAATGCGTGAATTGCTTGCAGACGGCCTGCACGGTATCGGAGTGGAGCCCCAGCTCGCGCGAGCTGCCGTGTGTGAGGTTGATCAGATCAAAGCCGCTCGGCCAGAGCCTGTTCCACCGACGCGCTACCGCCTGCGTCTCCCCGCAGAAGTTCCAGACGAGATTGCACGCACGGGCCTGGCGCGAGAGCTCCTGCGCCGCTCCGCTCGTTGCCTTGAGGCGATAGCGGTAGGTCAGTATTACACCGTCATCGTAGTTGCTCTCTGTAGCCAATGCACGCAGCGTCGCTGTTCAACACGATGCAATTCGTGCTGCCCGGTTGCGACAGCGAGGTGGACCACGCGCACTGGCTCATTGCGTATCCGCCGAAGTAATCGGCTTCGGCACTCGTCAACGCCTGCAAGTGCACCTCGGGCCGGGGGCTGCGCAAGGCTCGCTCGGACATCGCCGCGCGTTACCGCTCTGGTGTTCTCTCGTCGCCGACCCATTTCGCGGCAGCCACGGGCGGCACTCCACTGGAAAAGGTCAAGCAGTACGTTCAGCAGCGACGCGCCTCCTCCTCGCCCTGACGGGCGACGTTTCCGCCGCGGAGAATATCGATGAGCGGGGCGTTCTCGCGCGCGGGTGTCGGCGTGGTCCTGGCCGCGACGCTCGCGCTCGCGGGCTGCGGCCAGAAAGGTCCGCTGTACCTCCCGGAGAAGCCCGGCGCGGTCGTCACGGCACCTCCGGCGCCGCCGCCGGCTGCGCCCGGACAGCCGCCACAACCCTCACCGGCGTCGGGCGCGCAGAGCACGGCGGAGCCCCCGCCAGCGGACGTGGCGGCGCCGCCGAAGAAATCCGACAAGGACGAGGACGCGCAGACGCCGCACTAGACCACCGCGCGGGCAGCTCTCAGGCGCGCATCAGGCCGTGAAGTGGCCGCGCCGCGGCACTGTCGGGAAACACATCCTGCTCGAGGGCACGGGCGGGTACCGACAGGTGCTCTGACAGCACTCCCTTGAGGACCGAGCGCAGATCGAGTGTCGGAGCGAGGTCACGCCCCTGGTAGAGCGCGCGTGATGACAAACCGGGCCAGTCGGCGATCACGCGCCCGCCGGCGACCGCGCCGCCGACGAGAAACGCTGCCGTCGCCGTGCCATGGTCCGTGCCGCGCGTGCCGTTGATGGCGGCCGTGCGTCCGAACTCAGTGACGAGCAGCACTGCGGTGTGCTGCCACGCAGCGCCGAGCTCCTGATGCAAGGTCGCGAGTCCGGCGTCGAGCTCGCCGAGACGGCCGGCGAGTTGGCCCTGCGCGCCGCCCTCGTTGGCATGAGTATCCCAGCCACTGGTATCGAACACCGCCACCTTCGGGCCATCCTCGCGGCGCAGGAATCCGGCAGCCGCACGCACCACCTCCGCGTAGCGGGCGTTGCCGCGTGCGGAGCGGGATGCCGGCGCCTCGCCCATCATCGCCGCCGCCTCGCCGCCCTCACCCACGGCCATGGCGTCGGCGGCGAGCGCATCCGCCAGCCGTGTCGCGAGCAGCGCATCCCCCGCGTAGAGGTCGGTGATGCGCGCGAGCGTGTCGTCGTCGAGCCCCGTGAGCTTCGACCGTGACCAGGAGGTGACCGCCGCGGGCCCGCGCATCACGAGGGGTACGCTCTGTCCGAGTGCCACGCCGGCCTCGCGCGCTGCCGGGCGCCGCGCGCTGCCGAGCGCCCGGTTGAGCCAGCCCGTCTGCAGCGCGTGCGGCCGCGGCGAGCCATTCTCGAGCACGTCCTGGCCGTCGAAGTGCGAGCGCTCGCGGTAGGGGCTCGCGAGCGCGTGCAGCACGATGAGCTCGCGCGCCGCGTAGCACTGCTGCAGAAAGGCGAGCGAGGGATGCAGCCCGAAAAAGCCGCCGAGCGGCAGCGCCCCGCCGCTCTCACCGGGCGGGCGCAGCGCGAACTCGCGCCGCAGCCCGGGGTAATCGCGGTCACCGAGCGGCGGCACCGCCGCGAGTCCATCGAGTGCACCGCGCATGATCACCAGCACGAAGCGCGACTTGCCGGTGTCGGGAAGCGCGAATGCCACGCGTGCGCGGAGCAGTGCGCCGCCGGCTGCGAGTGCGCCGAGTCCGAGGAATTCACGTCGTTGGACCGCCATGCTGCCTCCGCACTGTCAGCGCCGCATGAACTCGGGTGCGGCGAGCAGCAGCGTGAGTGCCTGCGCGGCGCTCGCGGCGTGCGTGATCGCCTGACACGTCGCCCCGGTGAGGTTGGCGCCGAGCAGCTGCGGGGCGAGCTGCAGGGCGTCGCGCCGGTTGCCGAGCCGCGCGCCGACGGCGTCGGCCCACTGGATGCGTTTCATCAACGCCGACGCGCCGTCCCAGTCGGCGCTGCGGTCGGGCCAACCCGCAGGGGCGCCGGGTGACCAGGTTCTTTGCCCGAGCAGCTCGAAGGCGGCCGGCGGCGCGTGGTCCGCTTCGACCGGCAGCGCGAGTCCCCGAAAGCTCGAGACCACGTAGTCCGCAGGCGTCTTGTACTTCGCGAGCGGCTGCAGCCAGGCTTCGCGCGCTTCGATCAGCGCGGCGTACACACTCGGCAGATCGCCGCCGCTGCGCAGCCAGGCGTCTGCCAGGCGCGCCACCGCCTCGGGCGGCGGCTCATCCTGGATGAAGTGCCGCGCGAGCTTCGTGGCGATGAAATGTGCCGTGGCCGGCTCGCGCGCCAGGTCGCGCAGCACGGCGACGCCCTGTCCAAAGCCCTCGTCGCGATAACGACGGCCGAGCACCACCTTGGCGCCGGGCTCGTGCAACTCGGGTCGAAACACGAAGCGCCCCGGCTCCCCAGCGCTGAAGCGCGCCCCCGCGCCGCCGATCGACCAGCCGGAGATCACTTCGGCGAAGGTCGTGACGTCCTGCTGCGAATAGCCGCCACCGACGCCGAGGGTGTGCAGCTCGAGAATCTCGCGCGCGAGATTTTCGTTGATGCCGATGCGTGCTGCCTGCCGCCGCGCGCGGCGCTGCGCCGCCTGCGAATTCGGTCCGACCGAGAGATAGTTGTCGAGATACAGCTGCATCGCCGGGTGCGTCTCGGCCGCGAGCAGCATGTCCGTGAAGCTGCCGAGCACGTGCGGCCGGATCGCCTCGCGCTCGAAGCTGCCGGCGAGCCCGGCGAGAAACTGCTTGTCGATGGAGAGGGCGAAGTGGTTCGTCCAGAACTGCGTCAGCCGCTCGAGGAAGGGGCGCTCGGTGGCCACCGCGTGCTGCACGCGTGCGGTCACTTCCGCGGCGTAGACCGGCCGCAGCAATTGCGGCAGCCGTTTCTGCGCCGGGTCTTCGACACCGTTGGCAGCGCTGCCCGCCGCCACCGCCCGGCGCTGCGCCTGGATCTCACGGCGCAGATCGAGCGCCTGCGCGAGAATCTGCCACGAGGGACGCAGCTCCGGCGCCGTGAGCACCGGGGCCGGCGCCTGCAATTGCGCCCGCAGCCACTCGCGCTCATCGCCGCCGATCAGCCCGAGCTCGCCCGGACGGGCACCGAGCCCGAAACGGTTGGCGGCGATGATGGCGGCAATGGTCTGCGGCATGCGGCAGGATCCCGGCTCTCCTCACCCCATAGCGCGCCACGGCGCCCGCGGGTTGACCGCGGCGGAGGTTCGGGCGCGGTCCGTTATACTCGCGGCCCGCTTTCGATTTCACTTTCCATGGCGCGCAATCCCGACCTGGTTCTCATCGACGCTTCGTCTTATGTCTACCGGGCGTTTCACGCCGCGCCCGCGGTGGCGCGGCTGTCGACTTCGCGCGGCGAGCCGACCGGCGCGGTACTGGTCGTCATCAACATGCTCAACAAGCTCATCAAGGACTTTCAGCCGCAGCGCATCGCGGTGGTGTTCGACGCGCCGGGCAGAACCTTCCGCGACCAGCTGTTCGCCGAGTACAAGGCGCATCGCCCGGGTATGCCGGATGAGCTGCGCGCGCAGATTCCACCGCTGCTCGAGATGATCGCGGCCCAGGGGTTGCCCCTGCTGCGCGAGCCCGGCGTCGAGGCGGACGATGTCATCGGCACCCTCGCCTGCCGTGCGGCAGGCGAGGGGCAGCAGGTACTCATCTCGACCGGTGACAAGGACATGGCGCAGCTGGTGAGCGAGTCCATCACGCTCATCAACACCATGACCGACACGCGGCTCGACCGCGCGGCGGTCAAGCTGAAATTCGACGTCTACCCCGAGCAGATCGTCGACTACCTCGCGCTGATCGGCGACGACATCGACAACATCCCCGGCATCGACAAGGTGGGGCCGAAGACCGCCGCGAAGCTGCTGTCGCAATACGGCAGCCTCGATGGTCTCATCGCGCACCTCGCCGAGGTGCCCGGCAGGGTGGGTGAGAACCTGCGCGCGGGACTCGACACCCTCGAGCTCTCGCGCCGGCTCGCAACCATCCGCACCGATCTCGAGCTGTCGGTGTCGCTCGCAGGGCTGACGCCAGCGGCCCCTGACACCGCGAGACTGCGCGAGCTGTACGGCCGGCTCGAGCTGCGCGGACTCCTGCGCCAGCTCGACGCGGGTGAGCTGCCGGGCATGCCGGCAACTGCGGCAGCGTCCGCGGCGCCACCCGTGACCGAGCCGGCTGCGCCGGCGCTCGCTGAAGCATCACCGCCCGGGCACGAGTACGAGACCCTCAACAGCTGGCCGGCGTTCGACCGCTGGCTCACGCGGCTGCGGCAGGCCGAGCTCATCGCCTTCGATGTCGAGACCACGAGCCTCGACTACATGGGCGCCGAGATCGTCGGCGTCTCCTTCGCGCTCGAAGCCGGCACGGCGGCTTACGTGCCGCTCGCGCACGCCTATCCCGGCGTCCCCGAGCAGCTGCCGCGGGCCGAGGTGCTCGCGAAGCTCAAGCCGATCCTGGAGGATCCGGCGCGCGGCAAGGTGGGCCACAACCTCAAGTACCTCGCGCACGTGCTCGCGCACGCGGGCATCAGGCTCGAGGGGATGCGCTTCGACACCATGCTCGAGTCGTACGTGTTGAACAGCGTCGCGACGA
>DASQRV010000398.1:0-7208 GCA_035642735.1 Steroidobacteraceae bacterium | reverse complement strand
CGCAGCCTTACAACGGTACGGCCTCGACCGGGTCGAACCTGGGTCCTCTCAATCCGGCGCTGCGCGAGGCGATCAGGTCGCGCGTGGCGGCGCTGCGTGCCGCCGACCCCGGCAACAGTGCGCCGGTGCCGATCGACCTGGTGACCGCCTCCGGCAGCGGCCTCGATCCCGAAATCAGCCTGGCGGCCGCCAACTACCAGGCGGCGCGCGTCGCCCGCGCCCGGGGACTCGCAGCCGGGCGCGTGCAGGCATTGATTGCGCAGCTCACCGAGGGTAGGTTGATCGGAATTCTCGGCGAGCCGCGCGTCAACGTACTGGAGCTGAACCTGGCGCTCGACGCGCTGAAATGAACGCAACATGGCCGAAGCCCGGCCTGACCCCGATCAGCTGCTCGAGCAGATCAAGGAGGACGAGGCGCGCGCGCGCCGCGGCCGGCTGAAAGTCTTCTTCGGCGCTTCCGCCGGTGTCGGCAAGACCTACGCAATGCTCGAGGCGGCACGCAGCGTCTACGCCGCGGGCACCGACCTGGTCGTCGGCTACGTGGAGCCGCACGGCCGCATCGAGACCGAGCGGCTGCTGGAAGGGCTGCCGCGTCTGCCGCCGCTCGCCGTCAGCTACCGTGGCATCGTGCGCCACGAGTTCGATCTGGACGCAGCTCTGGCTCGTCACCCCCAGATCCTGGTGGTCGACGAGCTCGCACACTCCAACCTCACCGGCGGCGAGCCGCCGCCACGGCACCCCAAGCGCTGGCAGGACATCGAGGAGCTGCTGGCCGCGGGCATCAGCGTGTGGACGACGGTCAACGTACAGCACCTCGAGAGCCTCAACGACCTCATCTTCCAGACGACCGGCGTGCGCCAGCGTGAGACCCTGCCCGATCACGTCTTCGACGAGGCGGATGACATCGAGCTGATCGATCTGTCGCCCGATGACCTGCTCGCGCGGCTGCGCGCCGGCAAGGTCTACGTCGGCGAGCAGGCGATCTCCGCCGTCGAGCGCTTCTTTCGCAAACAGAATCTCATGGCGCTGCGTGAGATCGCGCTGCGCCGGGTCGCCGATCGTGTCGAGGCAGCCGCGCGGGCGCTGCCGGTGGACCGCGCGCAGACGCGCATTGCCGGCGACCGGGTGCTGGTGGCGGTCGGGCCCGACGAGCAGGCTGCCGAGCTGGTGCGCGCGGGCAAGCGCATGGCGGACGCGCTCGATGCCGAATGGACGGTGGTGTATGTGGAGACCCCGGCGCTGCTCAGGTTGTCGGAGGCGGCGCGCAACCGGCGCATCGATGTGCTGCGTCTCGCCGAGTCGCTCGGCGGCGAGACCGTGACGCTCGACGGGCCGTCTGCCGCGGCGACGCTCGCCGGCTATGCGCACGTGCGCCATGCAACGCGCGTCATCGTCGGCGCGCCCAAACGTCGCGGCTGGCGCGCCTGGCTGCGGCCCTCGACCGCCACCGAGCTGGTGCGGCGCGCGCGCGGCTTCGATGTCGTGATGATCGCTCCAGCGGCGCCGGCCGCACCGCTGCCGGCTGCTGCGGCGCGCGCGACTCCCGGCGGGCCGACCGTGGTGCGCTGGGACCGCTACGCGGAGGCTGCGGGCATCAGCGCCCTATGCACGCTGCTCGCGTTCGCCATGTACGGCCATTTCGAGCTCGCCAACCTGGTGATGATCTATCTGCTGGGGGTGACGGTGGCCGGCCTGCGGCTCGGGCGCGGACCGTCCGCTCTCACCGCGGTGCTGAATGTCATCGCTCTCGACTTCTTCTTCGTGCCACCGCGCTACTCGTTCGCGGTCTCGGACGCGCAGTACCTGGTCACCTTCGCCACCATGGTGACCATCGCTCTGGTCATTGCCAATCTCACCGCGAGCGTGCGCCAGCAGACGCGCGTGGCGGGTGCGCGCGAGCGGCGCACGGCACTGCTGTACGCCATGAGCCGCGAGCTCGGCGGTACCCGCGGGACCCCGAACATGGCGCGCGTCGCCGTGCGGCACGTGGCGGAGGTTTTTCAGTGCCAGGCCGTCGTGCTGCTGCCCGATGCCAACGGCAAGCTCGGCTATCCGCGGGACACGCCGCTCGAGAGCTCCTTCCGTCGCGCCGATCTTGCGGTCGCCCAATGGGTGGCCGATCACGGTCAGCCCGCGGGCCTCGGCACCGACACCCTGCCGGCGGCTCCCGGACTGTACCTGCCACTCGGTGATGAGAATCGCACGGTCGGGGTGCTCGGCGTGCGCCCGGGCAACCCGCGGCGCGTGCTGCTGCCGGAGCAGAGTCATCTGCTCAGCACTTTCGCCGGACAGATCGCCCTCGCGCTGGAGCGCGCACGGCTCGGCGAGGTGGCCGAGCAGGCGAGCCTCGCCGCCGAGCGCGAGACGCTGCGCAACACGCTGCTTGCCTCGATCTCGCACGATCTGCGCACGCCGCTCGCGGTGATGGCCGCCGCCGGCAGTACGCTCGCGCAGCACGGTGCCGGTCTCGATGAGGCGACCCGCGTCGAGCTCGCGCACTCGGTCGAGACCAAGGCGCGCGAGATGTCCGAGCTCGTGTCGAACGTGCTCGACCTGGTGCGGCTCGAGTCCGGGCAGGTGGCGCTGCGCCGCGATTGGCAGACACTCGATGATCTGGCGGGCAGCGCTCTGGCAGCGTACCGGGAGAAGCTCGCCGCGCACCCCACCGAGATACGGCTCGCGGCCGACCTGCCGCCGGTGTGGGTGGACGCAACCCTCATCGTGCAGGTGTTCAGCAACCTGTTTGACAACATCGCCAAGTACACCCCGCCCGGTACGCACGTCACGGTCACGGCGGTCGCCGAGACCGAGCGCGATTTCGTCCGTGTCACGGTGGACGATGACGGCCCGGGGCTGCCCGCGGGCGAGCCGGCGCGACTGTTCGACAAGTTCCAGCGCGGCACCGAGGAAGGCAGTGTCATCGGTGTGGGCCTGGGGCTGGCGATCTGCCAGGCGATCGTGCGCGCGCACGGCGGACATATCGAGGCACAGCGCCGCGAGGGGGGTGGCGCGCGCTTTAGCTTCACGCTGCCCGCCACCCAGGGCACGCCCACGTGACCCAGGCGATGCATCAGGTGCTCGTGATCGAGGACGAGCCGGCGATCCGCAGCGTGCTGCGGGTGCTGCTGCAGGCGGAAGGTTACCGCTGCATCGAGGCCGACACCGCGATGCGCGCCGAGATCGAAGCGCGCAGCCACAAGCCCGACCTGCTGCTCATCGATCTCGGCCTGCCGGATGCCGACGGTCTCAAGGTGATCCGGCGCGTACGCGCCTGGTCGCAGGTGCCGATCGTGGTGCTCTCGGCGCGCACCATGGAGGAACAGAAGATCGCCGCACTCGATGCCGGTGCGGACGACTACGTCACCAAGCCCTTCAGTGCGCCGGAGCTGCTCGCGCGGATCCGCGCCGCGCTGCGCCGCGACGTGCGCGGCGCTGCGCCGGCGGCGGCACTGCAATTCGGCGCACTGCGCGTCGACCTGGCGCGGCGCGAGGCGCAGGGTACGGAGGGCGAGGTCCACCTGACGCCGCTCGAGTACCGCGTGCTCGCCTCCCTCGCCCGCCACCTCGGCTCGATCGTGATGCAGCGCCAGCTGATCCGTGAGGTGTGGGGACCGGAGCGGCAGGATGACTCGCGCAGTCTCCGCGTCTGCATCAAGAACCTGCGTGCCAAGCTCGAGCCTGACCCGCGCCGGCCGCGCTATCTGATCACCGAGACCGGGCTCGGCTACCGGCTGCGCGCCGACAATGATCCGCCACCGGAGGCTGTGGCGGCTGGCGCAGCGGCGCCCTGAGCGGCATCTCTTGGGTTCACCGGGGCCCCCGAGAAATCACGCGTCTTGATAGTCGGCTCGAGCTTGCTGAGCGCGTCAAGCGTGATTTCTTGGGGTGGTCTTCAGGTGAGCGAAACGACCAGCTTCGCCGAGTGACTGCGCCAGTTGATCGGGATGATGAAGGAGCGTTGACCGGGCTTTTGCGGGAACTGCGGTTTTTCGCCCGACAGTACGCTCGGCACCGAGATCACGAAGTCGCGGCCGAAATCGCGACGCGCATTGCCGGAGATGGTGTTGGCGACCTCGCCGACCAGGTCCCGCATGGTCTCGTGACTGAAGTCGTTCTCCTGCATCTTCATCAGCAGCACCGTGAGCATCGCCTTGGGCGCGGTGAAGTACACGACTCCTTCGCGCTTGCCCGAGATCTTGATGACCCCGGTGTACTCGTGCACGGCGGGCGAGCCCTCGATCAGGTAGGGTGAGCCGATCGAGGCCGGCTGTTGGGCGGCGACTTCGAAGAAAGTCGTCGTGCCGTCGACGAATGTCTTGAGTTCCTGTTCGTACAGCATGGGCGGTGACTATCCTACCGCAGGAGCTCCGCGATCGCTTCGTTCAACTGCCGGTCGGTGAAGGGCTTGTTGAGGAAGCCATTCGCGCCGCGCTCCATCGCTTCGACGGCCGTCGCCTTGTCCGCCAGTGCCGAGACTACCAGGATGCGGATGGCGGGTTTCATGGCGACCAGCCGGGCAATACACTCGATGCCATCCATGTGCGGCATGGTGATGTCCATGGTCACCACGTCAGGATCGGTCCTCCTGAAGAGGTCGAGCGCCTCGACGCCATCGCCGGCGGTGCCGACCAGCTGCAGCTCCTCGAACTGCTGGGAGCGCTCGATGCGCCGCCGCATGAGGTTCGAGTCATCGACGATCATCAGCTTGAAGGTTCGCTTGCCGTTGCCGCGCATGGTGCCGTTGCTCCTGCCTGCGCTCGCCCAGCTGCTCACGCGACCGCCGTGCTGACCGCCTCGGTCGCGGGCAGGACGATCTTGAAGCGCGTGAACTTGCCAGGATGGGTGCTGACTCCGATCTTGCCCCCGAGCGCATAGACGCTGCGCGCCACGACGTCCATGCCGACGCCACGGCCGGCGTCCATTGAGATCTGCTCCTGGGTCGAGAAGCCGGGGCGGAAGATCAGCGCCATGGCAGCACGCGTGTCCATCAGCGCGGCGTCCTCTTCGCTGATCAGCTGCCGCCGCACCGCCGCGGCCTTGAGCGCGTCGGGGGCGATTCCGGCGCCATCGTCCTCGAACACCAGCTCGTAGCCGTCGGTTACCTTGCGGAAATCGACCAGCACGGTGCCGGTGTCCTTCTTCGCCTGGGCGCGGCGCACTTCGGGCGGCTCGATGCCGTGGACCGCGGCGTTGCGCAACATCTGGATCAGGCAGTCCTTGATGGTCGCGGCGTACGGCGCTGGCACCTCGGCGAGCCCGCTCAGGGTGAGGCGGAAGCGCTTGGCGTGATCCTGGGCGAGCCGCTCGGCCATCGAGTGCAGCGCTGGGGAGAGATCTTCCACGCGGCGCGCGCCGCGCTCGCCGGCGGCAGCCTTGCTCGTCGCCTCTTTCGCTTCGCCGCCACGAGCCATCACTCCGCCAGGCGCGGTGCCGGCTGCGGCCGGGGCCGCCACGCTCGCTGGCGGGAAGGGCGGCGGCGAGGCCGGCGCCGGGTGCGCACCCGTGGTCGCGGCGACCGCGGCACCCCCTGGCGCCGTATCCCTCAGGGCGGTCAGGCGCGCCTCCATCTCGCGTACGTTCCGCAGGTGCGCGAGCAGATCATCGAGCTTGAGCACCATCGGCAGGAAGTCATTGCCGGAGAGCTCAGCCTTCTTCTTGCATTCGCCGACCATGTCCTCGAGCGTGTGCACGCGGGTCGCGACGCTCTTGAGATTGAGCGCCGAGGCCTCGCCCTTGATCGTGTGCAGCTCGCGGAACAGCCCGGTGAGCTTCTTGCGGAACTCCGCGTCGCTGCGTGCCGGCTCCTTGAGGATGGTGTTGACGAGCTTCAGCCCGGTTTCGGCGGTGTCGAGGAACGACACCAGCTGCAGCGGGTCGACGTGCATCATGCCGACCATCATGTCGAGCTGCGCGTTGGCGCTCTCCTGCGAGTCCTGCAGCTCGCGGGCGAGCAGCACGCTCGAGGTGATATCGCCCACCGAGCACAGCACGTGCTTGATGCCTTCCGGCCCCATCACGCGGTGGAAGTCGAACTGCAGGTAGCGGGTCTCCTTGCCGCCGTGCCCGTTGTCCGTGTTGATCTCGAGCTGCCCGAGCGGGTTGATGCTCTTCATCAGGTTCTCGTGGGCGCGATCACCCCACAGGAGCTTGATGTACTTCACGGCGGTTGCGAGCGTGGCCGCCGGCACCTGGTCCTTCAGCAGCTCTTCGAACGTGAGGCCGGCGAAGTCGTTGCGGCCGAACATGCGCGTGAGCGCGTCCGACCACACCGCGCCGATGCGGTAGTGCGCATCGAGCAGGAAGAAACCCTCGCGCACCGTCTTGAGGATGTCGCGGGTCTGCTCCTGCGCCTCGCGGGCGACGCGCTCGTGACGCGAGCGCGACAGCTGGAAGTAGGCGGCGACTGCCGCCAGCACCAGCGCCGCGAACACACCGCCCATCAGCAGCGCGCGCAGGCGGGTCGCGGCATCGGAGCTGGTGCGCTGCAGGCTGGTCGCGAGGTTCGCAAGATGCGCCTGGAGCGCCCGGGCGTTCTCGCTCGCGAACAACTGCGCGCGCTTCACCGCGGCGTAGTGCTCGCGACCCTCGCGTGACAGTGAGCTGCCCGCGGTGTCGGAATCGACGTACGGCTGGCCGCTGAAGCTCACCACCGGATCGAGCACCGGTGCGTACTGATGCCACAGCAGCAGCGCGCGGCCGAGCTGCGGCGAATCCGCGTCCACCGAGCCGGAAAGGACGCGCAGCTCGTAGTCGAAACGCTTCACCGTCGCTTGTAGGTCGGCGAGTGCCTGGCCGGAGTAGGCGCGCACCTCGAGCCGATCGCGCAATGCGTTCAACTGGTGCGAGAGCTCCTCGGGGTAGTTCTGCAGCGTGCTCGCCGTCTGCAACGCGGTGATGTTGGTGCGCATCTGCGTGGCGAAGCGGAAACCGAGCAGCAGCACGGTCCCCATGAAGAGCATCAGCACCGTGCCGATGACGGCGGTGACCAGGTGACGACGGCGCTCTGTGCCTGCGAGGCTCATGTTGGCAGGTCTCCCCGTTATTTGGGTAGCTCGAAGCGGATGCGTGTGCGTACTGCCGGCACATCGACGGCGGTGCCGTTGACGACCGTGGGAGCATAGCGCCAGTGCTTCACCGCGTTGGTCGCCGCCTGATCGAACACACCGGGGGGCGTCGCCTCCACCACGTGGATGTCACGTGGCTCCCCG
>DASQRV010000397.1:0-2110 GCA_035642735.1 Steroidobacteraceae bacterium | reverse complement strand
GAGACCACGCGGCCGAGATGCTTGATCTCGCGGTACTTGTCGGCGGGGCGCTCCATGGTCGCGAGCCGCGAGGCGATGTAGCCGATCTTCTCGGCCTCATCGCCGATGCGCTCCAGATCGGTGATGGTCTTGATGATCGCGACGATGACGCGCAGATCCCCGGCGGCCGGTGCCCGCGTGGCGAGGATGCGGCAACATTCGTCGTCGATCGCCACTTCCATGTTGTTCACCTGGTAGTCATCGAGCGCGACCTGCTCACCGAGGGAGCTGTCGCCTTCGACTAGTGCGGTGATGGCCTTCTGCAGCTGTTGCTCGACGAAGCCCCCCATGCCGAGAACCTTGCTGCGAACGCGCTCGAGATCTTCGTTGAAGCGGCGCGAGATGTGGTGGCTGAGATCGGCGGTTTCCATCAGTTGGCGTCTCCGGCACCGCTCGCCTGCCGGCGCGCGGCTATACGCGCGATCATAGCGGAACTGCGGCTCACGGCCAGCCTGGCGCGCAGCGGCAGCGGTATCGGCGCGAGGCCCGCGAGGAACTGCGTGGTCGCGCAGTGCCAGCTGAAGGCGCTCGCCGCCGCCACGCACGCGTGCCGCTCGAGCCGCAGTGCCCCCGTGATGGCGCGCGCGAGGTCCTCGTGCAGCACTCCGGTCACACCCGCTTCGAGGACATCGCGGGGACCCGGCACCGGGAATGCCGCGACCGGCACCCCGCAGGCGAGCGCCTCCACCATGACCAGCCCGAAGGTATCGGTGCGGCTCGGAAACACGAGCACGTCCGCCCCGGACAGCAGCGCCGCGAGCTCGCTTCCGAAGCGGTAGCCCGCGAACCGCACCTGCGGATAGCGAGACTCGAGTGCGGCGCGCGCCGGTCCGTCGCCGATCACGAGCTTGGTCCCCGGCAGCGTGAGCGCGAGGAAGGCGTCGAGGTTCTTCTCCACCGCGACCCGGCCGACGCACGCCATGACCGGCCGCACGAGCGGGGCCAGCTCGGGATGCGCAGGCCGCGGATGAAAGGTGCGCAGATCGACGCCGCGACGCCAGTGATGCAGGTGGCGGAAGCCGCGGGCGGCGAGCTGCGTCTCGAGGCTCGCACTGCTCACGAAGGTGCGCACCGCGGCGCAATGGAAGCGGCGCAGCCACGCATAGCTCACCGGCAGCGGGATCGGCCAGCGCGCGCGCAGGTACTCCGGATAACGGGTGTGGTAGGAGGTCGTGAAGGGCGCGCAGCGGGCACGGCAGTAGCGGCGCACGGCAAGTCCGAGCGGTCCTTCGGTGGCGATGTGGATGGCGTGCGGGCGGAAGGCCTTGAGCTCCCGCGCCACGTACGCGCCCGGCGCGACCGCCAGCCGGATCTCCGGATAACTCGGGCAGGCGATGGTGGCGAGGCCCTGCGGTGAGATGACGCGCACGTCGTGCCCGAGCCCGGCGAGCGTCGCGGCGGTGGCTTTGAGCGTCGTGACGACGCCGTTGGTCTGCGGCGACCAGGCGTCGGTTGCGAGCGCAATCCTCACGCCGCGTCGGCCACCGGTTCAGCGGCCGCGCGCGACGGCGCGGCCCGCGCACCCGGCCAGCGCAAGAGCTGGAGCTGCCCGCGCGGGTCCTCGATCAGCGCGCTGCATGACTCTACCCAGTCGCCGGTGTTGCAGTAGCGCGTGCCGGCAATGTGCCGCAGGTTGGCGCGATGGATGTGCCCGCACACCACCCCGTCATAGCCGAGGCGCGCGGCGTGGCGAGCGGCGAGCTGCTCGAACTGTTCGATGTAGCGCAGGCTCGTGCCGATACGGAGCTTCAGCCGCTCTGTCAGCGGCCAGTACGGACGGCCGAGGGCGCGGCGCACGTCGTTCACCCGGTAATTCACGCTCAAGGTCATGCCGTGCAACAGGTCCCCGAGGTGACTCAGCCAGCGCGGACATACCATCGCACCATCGAACTGATCGCCGTGCAGCACCAGCAAGCGGTCCCCACGCGCGGTGCGATGCACCCATTCGCGATGGACTTCGAACTGGCCGCGCAGCATCTGCGCGAGCACCCCGAGGCTCTCGTCGTGATTGCCGGGTATGTAGACGAGGCGCGTGCCGGCGCGTTGCCGTGCGAGCAGCGTCCGCACGACC
>DASQRV010000396.1:0-3419 GCA_035642735.1 Steroidobacteraceae bacterium | reverse complement strand
CAAGCACACGACCCTCGGGCGAGATGACTTCGCGCGGCAGCACCACTGTCCCGGCCGTGAGCGAGGGGTCCAGCCCTCCAGCCAGACCCCAGCTGAGGAGCGCCCGGGCACCGGCGTCGAGGAGCCGGCGCGCGCCATTGGCCGCCGCCGCCGACCCGACGCCGCTCAGGATGAGCAGGGTACCGTCCGCGAGGGTGGCGAGCTGGACACCGTGCCGGGTTGCCGGGCCGAGTGGGCGTGACTCGGCAGCGAGTGCCGCGACGATTCCGAGTCCATTCATTAACGCCTTCCCCCCTCCTGAAGGGCGGGGATTTCCGTCAACTGGAGGCCTGCGTTCCGGCCCGAGATGAGGATGTTGATGGCTGAGTTGATGTCGCGATCATGGTGAACACCGCACCCAGTACATCTCCAGTCTCTGACTACGAGGCCCTCTCGACCTTGTGGGCCGCCGAGTGCGCCGCACCCGGAACAGACCTGCGTGGTGAAGCGCTCGTCAACCTCGATGTACTCGGCTCCGTGCCTGATGGCCTTGTAGCGGAGCTGGGATCGAAGCTGCGACCAGCTGGCATCAAGCACCGATTTCGCCATGCTGGTCCTGGCGAGTCTGGCGGAGTTCACGTTACCGACGTAGATGCGGCGGTTCTCGCGCACAAGCCGCGTGGACAGCTCGTGTAGGAGGTGCTTGCGGCAGTTAGCGATCTTGGCGTTGATCGCCCGCGCTCTGATTTCACGACCCGCGCGTTGCGCGGTGGCGAGCTTCGCGGCGTAGCGGGCGAGGTGCCGCGGATTGGCGATCTTCTCGCCACTTGAGAGCACCGCGAGATCCTTCACTCCCAGGTCGATGCCAATCTCGCCCGCACCGCAGTCCTGGCGTTCGGTGGCCTCGATCTGGAGATTGAGATACCACCGCCCGCGGGCATCCTGGGCGAAGCAGCCAGCCTTGATCGTGCCGTCCACCGGACGGCTCATCCAGAGCCGATAGCGGCGCTTGAGGAAGATCACGGCATCGCCATTCAGGCGGATGGCGCGCGCGGCTTGGAACGGAATCCATCCCAGTGAGCGCCTACCGCGCCATTTTGGTCGGCGGTGGTGGATATCGCGCGAATGCGCGAACTGCTTGCAGACGGCTTGTATGGTATCAGAGTGCAGCCCGAGATCGAGTGAGGTGCCGTGCGTGAGGTTGATCAGATCAAAGCCGCTCGGCCAGAGCCTGTTCCAACGACGCGCCGTCTCCTGGGTCTCACCGCAGAAGTTCCAGACGAGATTGACCGCGCGGGCCTGGCGGGACAACTCCTGCGCTGCTCCGCTCGTTGCCTTGAGGCGGTAGCGGTAGGTCAGTATCACACCGACATCGTAGTTGGTCTGCGCAGCCGATGCACCGTGCATCGCGACCAACGCGGCTCTTCCCGCGCCATGAAGTTGAGGTTTCCGGAGCGGATTTCAGTGCAGCGTTCCGGGCCGCAAGCGACCGCGGTAGGCCGCCAGCGCCCAGAGCGGGAAATAGGCGCAATAGCCGTGGTACCGCAGATAGAACACCCGCGGAAAGCCGGGCGCCGTGTATCCCGGGTCGCTCCACAGTCCATCCCCCTGTTGGGTGCGCAGCAGGTACTCGACACCGCGGCGCACCGCCGGCGATTCCACATCCCCCGCCGCCATGAGGCCGAGTAGCGCCCACGCCGTCTGGTGCGGAGTGCTCGCCGCGCGCGCAGCAAGCGGCCCCGGGACGTAGCTGTCGTTGCTCTCGCCCCAGCCGCCGTCCGCGTTCTGGCGCGACTGGAGCCAGGTGACCGCGCGCTGCACCGCGGGGTCATCGCGACCGATACCGGCTTGCGCGAGCCCCGTCAGCACCGACCATGTGCCGTAGACGTAGTTCGTGCCCCAGCGGCCAAACCACGGTCCGTCCGCTTCCTGCTCGTTGCGCAGGTAGGCGATGGCGCGTGCCAGCGCGGCCGCATCCTGGGGCCGGCCTACGAGGGCGAGCGCCGTGACGACGCGCGCCGTGACATCGCTCGTCGGGGGATCGAGGAGCGCGCCGTGATCGGCGAAGGGAATTTCGTTGAGGTAGTAGTCCGTGTTGTCCACGTCGAATGCCGCAAAGCCGCCATTGGCGCTCTGCATGCCTGTGAGCCAGTCGAGCGCCCGGTTCACGGCGTGCGCGTAGCGGCCGCGATCCGCGGAGCGTTGCATCGCCCAGACGACGACCGCAGTGTCATCGAGGTCGGGGTAATGGCCGTTGCCGCGCTGAAAGGGCCAGCCGCCGCCCGCGACGCGCGGCCGGCGCAGGCGCCAGTCCCCCGGGGCCTCCAGGAGCTGGCGCGGCAGAAACCACTCGAGCCCGCGCGTTGCCGCGGCGAGTGCGCTCGGGCAGCCGGCCTCCTGCATCGCCAGGCTCGCGAGTGCCGTGTCCCATACCGGCGAGACGCATGGCTGGCAATAGGCGCTCGAGCCCTCGACCACGAGCAGTTGCTGCAGCGCGCTCTTGGCGGTGAGACGGCGCGGGGCGTCCTGGGGGTAGCCGCGAACCGCGAGCGCCTCGAGCGCATTCACCATCGCGGGAAAGATGGCGCCGAGGCCATCGTCACCGTTCAGCCGCTCGAGCGTCCAGGTCTCGGCGCGCCGCAAGGCATGCGCGCGCAGCGCCGCAGGAATCAGCCGATCGACGCTGCGGCCGAGCCGATCGAGGACGAGGAACAGGCGCGTGAGCGCGGTCGCGCGCCCGAGCGGCCGGCGAAAGTAGTCACGCTCCTCCTCCGGCGGCACCGTGAACAGCTCGGTGATCTGCACCTGGCGCGGATTGCTGGCGCGGGGCTTGAGAGTGCACAGCAGGGTGAGCGGCACCATCACCGTGCGTGACCAGTACGACACGCGGTAGAGGTTGAAGGGAAACCAGCGCGGCAGCAGCACGATCTCGACCGGAATGTAGGGCACGCCACGCCACGGCAGCTGTCCGAAGAGCGCGAGCGCGATACGGGTGAAGACATTGCTGGTCGCGGCGCCGCCGTGGCGCAGGATCGCCGTACGCGCCCGCGCCATGTGCGGGGCCTCGGGACTGTCGCCGGCGAGCTTCAAGGCGAAGTAAGCCTTGACGCTGCAACTGATGTTGAAGTCCCCGCCGTGGTACAGCGGCCAACCGCCGTGATCGGCCTGGTGAGCCCGCAGGTAGACGGCGAGCTGTCCCTCGAGCTGCGGATCGATCTCGCCGAGAAAGTGCATCATCATGATGTACTCGGCGGGAATCGTGCAGTCGGCTTCCAGCTGGAACTGCCAGCATCCCTCGCGGTCCTGTCGCTCGCGCAGCGCATCGCGCGCCGCATCGACCGCGCGCCCGAGCGGCGCGTCGCGCAGCGGATCGGCGGGCTCACGCGCCGCGCGCGCGCCGTCGGCGACACCGACGGCACGGGAGAGCGAGCCGGGCGCGG
>DASQRV010000395.1:0-6180 GCA_035642735.1 Steroidobacteraceae bacterium | reverse complement strand
CATCGCGCTGCTCGCGGTGCCGTTGTGGCTGCTCGATGAGCCGGCAACCAATCTCGATGCCGAGGGTCGCGACCTGGTGGCGGATCTCATCTGCGAGCAGCTCGCGCGTGGCGGGATGGTGGTGGCGGCCGTGCATCAGGGACTGCCGCCGTCAGTTGGCAACGTGACTCGCCTGGAGCTCGCCGCGTGAGCGGCCTCGAGAGCCCTGCGGCACGCACCCTGGCGCCCGTCGCGACGCCCATCGTGCGCGGTGCATCGCGCGCGCGTGCAGCGCGCTCGGCCGATGCGATCGAGGCGGCACGCCTCGCGCTGCTGCGGGATCTGCAACTCGCCTTCCGCAAGCGCAGTCAACTCATCCAGCCGCTGGCTTTCTTCGCCATGGTGACGCTGCTGTTCCCGCTCGCGGTCTCGCCGGAGCTTTCCCGGTTGCGAGAGCTCGCACCCGGGGTGTTGTGGGTGGGGGCGTTGCTCGCCTCGCTCCTCGCACTCGAATTCCTCTTTCGCGACGACGCCTACGACGGCACGCTCGAGCAGTACGCGCTCTCGGGCCAGCCGCTCACCGCTCTCATGTTTGCCAAGACGCTCGCCCACTGGCTGCTCACCGGACTCCCGCTCGCCCTCATGGCGCCACTCGCGGCGCTGTCACTCGGAGTGGGCCCGGCCGCGCTCCCGGGGATCGTGGCGGCGGTTGCCATCGGTAGTGTGACGCTCAGCCTCATCGGCTCGATCGGAGCGTCGCTCACCCTCGGCATCAAGCGCAGCGGGGCGCTGCTGTCACTGCTGACGCTGCCGCTGTCGCTGCCAGTGCTGATCTTCGGGGCGCGCGCCACGCAGCTGGCGATCCACGGCGCACCGTACGGGGCTCCGCTCGAGCTCCTCGGCGCGCTCGCGGTGCTCGGGATCACGCTCGCGCCGTTCGCCGCCGCGGCCGCGGTACGCATCAGTCTCGAGTAGGAGCGAGGGACCCACATGGCGTGGACATGGTTTCACCGGCTGGCTTCCCCACCGCACGTGTATGCGCTCGCGGCCCGTCTCACCCCGTGGTTTGCCTGGCCCGCGGCACTCTGCATCGCGGCTGGCCTGTGGGGCGGCCTCGTCCTTGCCCCGCCGGACTACCAGCAGGGAGATGGGTTTCGCATACTTTACGTGCATGCCCCCAGTGCGTGGATGTCGCTCATGGTGTATATGACCATGGCGATCGCGGCGGCGATCGGGCTCATCTGGCGCATGAAGGTGGCGCACGCCGTGGCCGCGAGCTGTGCGCCGATCGGTGCGTCGTTTACCTTTGCGGCGCTCGTGACCGGCGCGCTCTGGGGCGAGCCGATGTGGGGTACGTACTGGGAGTGGGATCCGCGCCTGACCTCGGAGCTGGTACTGCTGTTTCTGTACCTGGGATACATGGGTCTGCGCGCCGGGATCGAGGACCCGCAGCGGGCCGACCGCGCGAGCGCGGTGCTCGCAATCGTCGGTGTGGTGAACGTTCCCATCATCCACTATTCGGTGACCTGGTGGAACTCACTGCACCAGGCGCCGTCTGTAATGCGATTGGCGAAGCCCGCGATGCCGTTCGCGATGGTGGCGCCGCTGCTGCTGATGCTGCTGGGCTTTACGCTGTTATTTGTCGCGTTGCTTCTGACCCGGCTGCGCAGCGAGGTGCTGGCGCGCGAGCGCAGCGCGAGCTGGATTCGTGAGGTGGTGAGCGCATGAGAGCATTCTTCGACATGGGCGGATATGCAGCGTTCGTGTGGCCTGCGTACGCGGTCACTCTCGCAGTGATCGGCCTCAACATCGTATCGGCGCGTCGCGCGCTCGCACGGGCACGCGAGCAGGCGCGCCGTCGGCTGCAGATTCAGGGTGAGGCGCGATGACCCCGCGTCGCCGCCGGCGCCTGATACTGGTTCTCGGCATCGTGGCCGGGGTGAGCATCGCGGGGGCGCTGGCGCTGAGCGCCTTCCGCCAGAACGTCACGTTCTTCTTTGATCCGACCCAGGTCGCCTCCGGTCAGGTGCCCAGGGGTGAGCGGTTCCGTCTCGGGGGCATGGTGACGCAGGGCAGCCTGCAGCGTGCGCCGGGAAGTCTCGAAGTGCACTTCGTCGTTACCGACTTCAGTCACGATGTGCCGGTGAGTTATACGGGCGTGCTGCCGGACCTGTTCCGCGAGGGGGCCGGGGTCGTGGCACACGGCCGGCTGAACACCGACGGTACGTTCGTGGCGGATGAAGTGCTCGCCAAGCACGACGAGAAGTACATGCCGCCGGAAGTCGCTCGCTCGCTCAAGCGACGCCACGGCGATTCGCGCGCGCAGCCGGGTGCGCCGGCGACCGCGGGCTCAGCGGAAGGCACCGCTGGGGCGCCGCAGGCGGCACCGCCCGCCGCCGGTCCGGCGTCCTCCACCACCGGGAGTTGAAGCATGTTGCCCGAGCTCGGTCACTTTGCCCTGATCCTGGCGCTGCTGCTCGCAGGACTGCAGGCGTTTTTCGGCATCGCAGGCCCGGCATTCGCGCGCGAGCGCTGGACGAGCGCGGTGACCCCGGCGGTCGCGGGACAGGCGGTGATGGTGGCGACCGCGGTGGTGTGCCTCGTGACGTCCTTCGTGGGCAATGACTTCTCGGTCCTGTATGTCGCAGAGAATTCCAACAGTGCGCTGCCGCTCTTCTATCGCGTGGCGGCGCTGTGGGGCGCGCACGAGGGCTCGCTCCTGCTGTGGATCCTGCTGCTCGCCGCGTGGACCGTGGCCGTGGCGCTCGGCTCGGGACGCCTGCCGCCGCGCTTTGCGGGGCGCGTGCTCGGAGTGCTTGGCGTCGTGAGCTTCGGTTTCCTGCTGTTCACCCTCGCGACCTCGAACCCCTTCCTGCGACTCGATCCGCCGGCACCCGACGGCCGCGACCTCAATCCGATCCTGCAGGATCCGGGGCTCGCCGTTCACCCGCCCATCCTCTATACCGGCTACGTGGGCTTTTCGGTCGCGTTCGCCTTCGCCTGCGCGGCGATGCTTGAGGGCCGGCTCGATCAGAACTGGGCGCGCTGGACGCGGCCGTGGACGACCTCCGCCTGGGCGTTCCTCACCTGCGGCATTGCTCTCGGCAGTTTCTGGGCCTATTACGAGCTCGGCTGGGGCGGATTCTGGTTCTGGGACCCGGTCGAGAACGCCTCCTTCATGCCATGGCTGGCAGGGACGGCGCTCGTGCATTCACTCGCGGTCACCGACAAGCGCGGGCTCTTCAAGAGCTGGACGCTGCTGCTCGCGATTCTCGCCTTCTCACTGAGCCTGCTCGGAACGTTCCTCGTGCGTTCCGGTGTCCTCGTGTCGGTGCATTCCTTCGCGGCCGACCCGACCCGCGGCATCTTCATTCTCGCCTTCCTCATCATCATGATCGGCGGCGCGCTCGCTCTGTACGCCTGGCGCGCGCCGCTGCTGCGCTCGACGGCGGGCTTCGAGCTCGGGTCACGCGAGTCGTTTCTGCTCTTTAATAATGTGCTCCTGGTGACCGCCTTGGGCACCGTGTTTGCGGGCACGTTGGCGCCCCTGATCTCGGATGCGCTCAAGCTCGGCACGCTCTCGGTCGGACCGCCTTACTTCAATCCGACCTTCATGATCTCGATGCTGCCGCTGCTCGCGCTGCTCTCGGTCGGCATCCACGCCAACTGGAAGCGCGGGCGGCTGAAAGACAGTCAGCGCACGCTGCTCTTGACCTTCGTCGCGGCGGCCGTGCTCGGTTGCGGTTATGTCTTCGGACTCTACTCGCACGCGCATCTGCTCAGCGCGGTCGGCGCGACGCTCGCGGTATGGATCGTGCTGTCATCGCTCGTGGACCCGATCGATCGCTGGCGGCGTGGACTGACGCTGCCACGCGCGGTGCTCGGCATGACGGTGGCGCACATCGGTCTCGCCATCGCGGCCTTTGCGCTCACCGCCGTGCAATCGTTCACCATCGAGCGCGATGTGGCGCTTGCCCCCGGCCAGACGGCCAAGGTCGGGGACTATGAAATCCGCTTCGAGGGTGTGCGCCCGGTGGAAGGACCGAACTACGATGCCGTCGGTGGCACCCTGGTCGTGACGCGGCACGGGGCGCCGGTCGCGGTGATGGCACCCCAGAAGCGACGCTACTGGGTGCAGCACACGGTCAAGAGCGAGACCGCCATCCGCTGGCACCGTGGTAACAACGTGCTGCTCGCGCTCGGTGAGGACCTGGGCTCCGGGCGCTGGAGCATCCGTGTCCAGATTCGTCCGCTCGTCAGTCTCGTGTGGATTGCGGCATTCATCATGGCGCTGGGCGGTGCGCTCGCGGCGTCTGACCGGCGCTACCGCACGGCGCGCGCGCTCGCCCCAGCGCCAGAGGCGGTGGCGGGAGCGCAGACCGGATGAATCGCTTTCTCCTGCCGCTCGGGTTATTCGTCCTGCTGGCCGTGGTGCTGGCCATCGGCATTCGTCACTCGCCCGAAAAGAGCATCATCGCGTCGCCGCTCATCGGCAAGCCCGCGCCAGCCTTCGCCCTGCCGAGTTTGGCCGATCCGGCGCACGAGGTGCGCTCGGCGGATCTCAAGGGCCACTGGTACCTGTTCAACGTCTGGGGGACGTGGTGCGGAGAATGCCGCGCGGAGCACGAGATGCTGCTCCAGGTACACCAGGCCGGAGTGGTGCCGATCATCGGCCTCGACTGGAAGGACGACGATACCCAGGCGGTCGCCTGGCTCACGCAGCTCGGCAATCCTTACCAGTCGGTCGCGACCGATCACAGCGGCCGCATGGCGATCGACTGGGGCGTGTATGGCGCCCCCGAGACGTTCCTCGTAAGCCCGGAGGGCGTCGTGGTGTACAAGCACGTTGGCGCCCTGACGCCCGACACCTGGACGCGGGAGATCCTGCCACGGGTGTCGGGACTGCCGGCAGGAAAGTCATGAAGCGGCTCGGGGCACGGACGTTGCTGCTCAGTGCATGGCTGTCGCTTGCCGCGACGTACACCGCCTGGGCCGTCGATCCGACCGAGCTGCCGGACCCGAAGCTCCAGGCGCGCTATGTCGCACTCACCCACGAGCTGCGCTGCATGCAGTGCCAGAACGAGGCGCTCGCCGACTCACCGGTCGATCTGGCGGCGGACTTGCGACGCGAGGTGCGCGACCAGCTGCTCGCGGGCAAGTCCGATGACGACATCCGCGCCTGGATGTCGGCACGGTATGGGGATTTCATCCTGTTCCGGCCGCGGTACTCGCTGCGCAACGCGTGGCTCTGGGGAGCGCCGGCGATATTGCTCCTGATCGGGGCGCTCGTCTGCTGGCGCGTCGTGCGCACCCGCATGACGCTCCTCCCCGCCGATCACGAACCGCTCGAAGAGGACGGACAGAGCTGATGATCACGTTCGTCCTGCTGGCCGCGGCGCTGACCCTGGCCAGTGTCGTTGCGGTGGCAATTCCCTTGCTCAGGCAGCGGGCGGCGGGCGTGCCGGCGGCGCCATGGGCCGCACTCGCCGCGGCAGGCCTGCTCGTCGTCGGCTCCGCGGCGTTGTACGTGACCTGGAGCAAATGGTCGTGGCGCGCCGCGCCAGCGGCCGATACGCCCGAGAGCATGGTGGCGCAGCTCGCCCGCCGGCTCGAGCGCGACCCGACGGATCTCAACGGCTGGCTCATGCTCGGTCGCTCGTACACGGCGCTGCAGGAGTATCCGCTCGCGGTGCGTGCCTTCGGTCGTGCGGCACAGCTGAGCGATGGCAAGAACGCCGAGGCTCTCTCCGGCGAGGCGGAGGCATTGGCGCTCTCCGATGAGAGCGAGCTCGACGGCCGGGCGGGGCGGCTCTTCGAGCAGGCGCTGGCGCTCGAGCCGGACTCGGGTAAGGCATTGTTTTTCGGGGCTGCGGTGGCCGGGCGACGCGGCGACCTGCCGCTCGCGCGTCAGCGCTTCGCGAAGCTCCTCAGCCTCAACCCGCCGCAGGCGATCCGCCCCATGATCGAGCAGCAGATCGCGGCGATCGACGAGAAGCTGGCGGCGGGTCCGATGAGTGCCGCTGCGGTGCAGCAGGGGCACCCCGCGGGTGCGGCGGACGGGGCGGGCGCGCCCACGGTACGCGTGAATGTGACACTCTCTCCGTCGCTGGCGTCGTCAGCGGGCGCGGCCCCCTTGTTCGTTTTCGTGCGCGACCCCGCCCAGGGCGGCCCGCCACTCGCCGTCAAGCGGTTGGATAGTCG
>DASQRV010000394.1:0-2569 GCA_035642735.1 Steroidobacteraceae bacterium | reverse complement strand
CTCGAGGTGGAGGATGCGCTCTATCGCCACCCCTGCGTCGCGGTCTGTGCCGTGGTCGCGCGGCCCGACCCGAAGTGGGGTGAGACGCCACTCGCCTACGTGGAGCTCAAGCCCGGCTCGCGCGCGACCGCCGACGAGCTGATCGCGCATTGCCGGACATTACTTGCCGGCTTCAAGTTGCCGCGCGAGGTGCGCTTCGAGGAGATTCCGAAGACGGCCACCGGCAAGATCCAGAAGTACCTGCTGCGCGAGCGCGCCCGCTCGGCCAGCGCCATCGAATAGCGTCATCGCGAATCGCGCCATCGAAATGAGGTGTCCCGCATGAGCAGTCCCGTCGAGCGCAACGAACACAGCGAACGCACCGCGCGCAGCGGCCGGGCCGAGTCTCCCGAGCGAAACGCGGGCGCCGCACGCGAGTCCGGGACACGCGAAGCCCCCGGCGCCGGAGCCGAGCCGCTCGTCAGAGTCGAGCGCGACGCGCGGGGTGTCGTCACGCTGACCCTCAACCGCCCGCAGGCCTTCAACGCGCTCTCCGACGCACTGCTCGCGGCGCTGCAGCGCGAGCTCGATGCGCTCGAGACCGATGCGAGTGCCCGCGTTGTTGTGCTGGCGGGCGCCGGCAAGGCCTTCTGCGCCGGCCACGATCTGCGCGAGATGCGCGCGCAGCCTTCGCTCGGGTACTACCAGCGCCTCTTCACGCAATGCTCCCGCATGATGCTGACGCTGCGGCGGCTGCCGATCCCGGTGATCGCTCGCGTGCACGGCATCGCGACCGCCGCCGGCTGCCAGCTGGTTGCGCAATGTGATCTCGCCGTGGCCGCGCGCGATGCGCGCTTTGCCGTGAGTGGGGTGAATCTCGGGCTTTTCTGCTCTACGCCGGCCGTGCCGCTCTCGCGCAACGTGCCGCTCAAGCAGGCCTTCGAGATGCTGGTGACGGGCGATTTCATCGACGCCGCGGAAGCCCGCGAGCGCGGCCTCGTGAACCGGGTCGTGGAGCCGGACGCCCTCGATGCGGAGATCGAGTCGCTCGCGGCCGCGATCGTGCGCAAGCCGCGCGTCGCGATCGCGCTCGGTAAGGAGCTCTTCTACCGCCAGTCGGAGACCGGCATCGCGGCCGCCTACGAGGCGGCGAGCCGCACCATCGCGTGCAACATGATGGACGCGGCTGCGCTCGAAGGCGTGCAGGCCTTCATCGAGAAGCGCGCGCCGCGGTGGGAATGACTCGGGAGACCGCGCACGGGGCGCACGCGCACGTGTGCCGCGGCGCGCCTCTCGCCCTTCGCGACCGCGGCACTGCAGGGAACCGCTTGCCGGCAGCGCGCCCGGGTATATCAACATATTTACTCAGGCTGCTCCCCGCGGCGTGGCGGGGGTGCGGCTTTAGCGCGCTCAGGCATATCAACATGTTTATATACGGCCTGACACTCTTAGCAGGCGCGTCGCTATGTCTGCCCCTGGCACTCGCCGCCGAAGTGGCGGCACCGGCGCCGGACGCCTCCGGCAACGTGGAGTTCCGGAGCGACGTCATGGTGCCCATGCGCGATGGCATACAGCTCGCCGCCGACATTTATCTTCCCGCGCAGGAGGGCAAGGCCCGGAGCGGCCGCTTCCCGGCGCTCCTCATGCGGACACCGTACAACAAGGAAGTGCGTGCCACGCCCTTTGCGCGCTATTTCGCCGAGCGTGGCTACGTGGTGGTCGTGCAGGACGTGCGGGCGCGCTACAAATCGCAAGGTCACTGGCGTCCGTGGTACGACGATGGCCGTGACGGTTACGACACCGCCGCCTGGATCGGCCGACAGCCCTGGTCCGAAGGCGGCATCGGGACGCTCGGCACCTCCTACGAGGGTGGCACGCAGCAGACGCTCGCCATCGCCGATGCTCCGAACCTCAAGACCATGATCCCGCTCTTCTCCGTGTCCAACGTGGCACGCTACGGCGTCCGTCACAACGGTGCCTTCGAGCTGCGCTGGTTCAACTGGGTGTTCTCGATGGGAGAGCCGGGCGGCGACCCGGATCTCATCGCCGTCGCCGCCGCGCGTGCCGCGAGTGACCCTGCCCGGGCACCGGAGCTCGCACAGCTCGTCCGCGAGGTGCCCGAGTACGTGCGCGCGCTCCCGCTGCGTCCGGGCGCGACGCCCCTCAGGTTCGCCCCCGACTACGAGTCGTGGCTCATCGGTGCGATGAGCCACGGCGGCGGCGATGCCTTCTACCGCGACATGGGGGTGGAAGTCGTCGATCACCTCGATGACTACAAGGACATCCCCGTCTACCACGTGACCGGGTGGTATGACTCGTGGTCGCTCCAGGTCGCGAACCTCAACTATCCGGGGCTGCGCGCGCACAAGAAGAGCCTGCAGCGGCTCATCGTCGGCCCCTGGACCCACAGCCGCCCGGGTCTCAGCTACGCGGGGGACGCGCAGTTCACGCCCGATGCCGCCATCGATCTCAACGCCTTCGAGCTGCGTTGGTTCGATCGCTGGCTCAAGGGCATCGACAACGGCGTCGATCGCGAGCCGCCGGTGCGCATCTACATCATGGGAGGAGGGGACGCGCACAAGACCGCGGA
>DASQRV010000393.1:0-2126 GCA_035642735.1 Steroidobacteraceae bacterium | reverse complement strand
GGTAGACCGCATCGAAGTCGAGCGTCGCGGGTGGCAGTGTGTGGAAATCCAGTGACACCGCGGTATACAGGAGCTGGCGCTGCTGACCGCTCGCCCGGCCGAAGGTGTCCGCGCGACTCATGCGCTCGTACAGCTGCCGCGGCAGTACCGCACCGCTCTGGTAATGATGAGCGAACGAGGCGAGCACGCCGTAGTCGCGGAAGAACTCCTCGAGCATCTGCGAGGGCGCCTCGACGAAATCCCCCTCGACATTGAAGGCAGACTGGCCGGCGTAGGGATTCTGGCCGCCGATGACGTGATGCATGAGGTGGCCGAACTCGTGCAGGAAGATGACGACGTCACCGTACTGCATGAGTCCCGGGTCGCCCGCCGTGCCACCCGGGAAGTTGCACACCAGCGCCCCCTCGGGCAGCTGCCGGCCGTGCACGCCGAGGGTGAGGGGCTGCGTGGAGAACCACTTGTCCTTGCCCGCGCGCGGATGCATGTCGAGGTAGATGCGTCCGAGGCGGAGGTCGCCGTCGTAGACGTCGTAGGTCGTGACCGAGGGATGCCAGGTGCGCACGCCGCTCACCGGGCGGATGTCGAGGTGAAACAGCCGCGCGGCGGTGCCGATCACCCCGCGCTCGACCGCGGCGTACGGGAAGTACGGCCGCACGCTCTGCGAATCGAAGCTGTATTTCGCGCGACGGTACTGCTCCTGCCAGTAGCGCGCATCCGCCTCCGGGATCTGCGTAAGCGAGGGCTCGCGCTCGCGCGCGAAGGCGAGCAGCGCCGCCGCCTCGCGCGCGGCGGGCTCACGCGAGGCGTCATCGATCCTCTGCAGGTACTCCCGCAGGCGCGCCGGCGAGCCCATCATTTGGTCGGCCATGGCGAAATCCGCCCAGGTCGTGTAGCCGAGCAGCTGCGCGAGTTCTGCGCGCGCGGTGAGCAGGGCGCGCAGCGTCGCGCCGTTCGCGGGGTAGCCGACTGACTCGGCCGCCAGGAACAGATCGTGGCGCAGCTGGGCGTTGCTCGCGAACTTCTCCGCCGGCCAGGCATCGGGGGGATCGGTGGTGATCTTCACATGCCCGTCGGCATCGGCGGGGTGCGCCGCCAGGTAATCCGGCGGCAGGCCGTCGAGCTGGCCCTTCTCGGCGACGACCGTGCGTACGTCATCGTGTACGGCGCGCTCGAATGCCAGTCCGAGCTCGGTGGTCTTGTCCTGCAGCGCCTTCACCTTCGCGCGCGTCGCGTCGTCGCGATCGACGCCCGCGAGGCGGTACTCGAGCAGCGTGCGCTCGAGATAGTGACGCGTCGCGGCGTCGGCGGGCGCAGGCAGCGCCGCGAGCGCACGGTACAGGGGCTGATTGAGCGACAAGGCGGTGCTGGCGGCGTTGGCCTCCTGCGTCAGCGCCTGCGCCTTGTCGCGCAGCTCGCTGGTGACTCCCACGCCGTACAGCACGCTCGCCTGGTTGGTCGCGAGCGCCAGCTCCGTGACCGCATCGTCGTAGGGACGCAGCGTGTTGGCGATGGTGTGCGCGCCCTTCAACGCGACGACGCGCGCGATCGCGGCGTCAGCGCGCCGCAGGTGCGCGCGCACCCAACGCTCGAGGCTCGCGGGGTCATCACCGCCCTCCCACGCGTGCAGCGCTCCGGAAGCAGCCGGCTCGGCTGCCGGCACCGCCGTTGCGGCACCGGCGGCGAGGCAGGCGATGAGGGAGCACAACGCCAGGGTCCCGGCGAAATCACGCATCTTGTCGAGCGGTGCGCGGCTCATCATGGCGGACATCCCGACACCGTCGATACGGCCGGCGAGAAAGCTAAACGAGTCTAGCGCGAAGCCCTCGGCGGGTAACGCGGCGTGCGGCCTGGTGCGGTGTGACGCGGTTTTGTCGCGGTGAGGCGTGCGCCGCAGGCTGGGGGCCGGTGATTCCGCGGGGTGCCTAGCGCTTGCCGAAGAGCTTCTCGAGCTGGGCGCGCGAGCGGTCGACTTCGGCGGTGTTGGGCGGCGTGTAGGCGCGCGGCCGTGGCTTGAAGTGATCGCAGAAGTTGGCGCGCGTCTTGTCGCTCACTTCCTCGGCGGTCGGCTCGCGGCAGTGCTTGGCGACGCGGATGTCGTAGTCGACGCACATGCGGCACACGTGCAG
>DASQRV010000392.1:0-5825 GCA_035642735.1 Steroidobacteraceae bacterium | reverse complement strand
CCAAGATCGGCCACCGCTTGCGAGCCATACACCCTGGATCAACCTTTCAACGGTGGCCCGACGGAACCTGGGCCCGCAGGAGGCCACATGGACCCCAAGTACTTCAACCTGAAACTTTTTGCGCTCAGCGGCGCGGTGGTTGTCGGCCTGATCGCGCAACTTCCCGCACCGGCAGATCCGCTCAGCACCGATGACCCGTCGCTTTCCATGGGCTCGGTCCTGACGATTATGCGGCCGTCTCAGTTGGGCCGAATGCTTCACTGATGGTGAATAGCGGTCCCGTCCCCGCGAGCGGCACCCTCGAGCGGCACCCTGAACCACTGTCTTGAAACCAAAATACAGCGCTTCAGATTCGTTCGGAAGCACACCGCACCTGCGCACTATCCCTTACGGCCAATGATCTCTCGCGATGGCTCACCCGGTGGAAGCCCACGGCAGGGCATGGGTGGCTGGCGGAGACGGCCGCGATAGCCTCGCGGGTGCGGCGCGACTCCACGAACGACTGGCCCTCGAGCACGTACTCGTATTCACTTCACACCAATCGCGTCACGTGCCGGCGTACCGCTTCCGTTCCCACGTTCTGCTGCTGCCAAGCTGATGAGAGGATGTTAGCCATGAGCCGTCTTACTGACTCTCCGTTCCTCACGTTGGTGCTCTCGTTCGTGATCCTGTGGGCGTGCGCATGGATCGGCGCCAAAGTCCTGGGCAAATACGCAGCTGGAGGAGCGCAAGTCCGCGAGGATTTCCGCACGGTGCTGGCGGCTTGCCTGACGCTTCTCGGCCTGATAGTTGGCTTCAGCTTCTCCATGCCTGTCAGTCGTTACGATTTGCGTCAGCAAGCCGAATCTGCCGAGGCGGATGCGATCGGCACCGAATACCTGCGCGCCGATCTCCTCCCGCCTGCCGAGGCTGAGAGAACGCGGCAGTTACTCCGCAGTTACCTCACCGAGCGAATTCAGTTCTTCGGCACCCGGGATAGAGATCGGTTTCGCGCGCTCGATGAGCAGACCACCCGCCTGCAACAGCAAATGTGGTCTGCCGTGCGAACACCCGCCGTACAGCCGGATCATTTCACCGCTCTCGCCGTCTCCGGAATGAACGACGTCCTGAGCTCTCAAGGCAACACTCAGGCGGCCTGGTGGAACCGTATCCCGGCTGAAGCGTGGGTGCTCATGGGGCTCATCGCGATCCTGTGCAACCTGATGATCGGTGTTTCCGCCCGCCACCTGGAAGGTCGCAGTGTGTTCTTGGTGCTGCCACTGGTCATGGCAATAGCATTTTTCTCATCGCCGACATCGATAGTCCGGGCGGTGGCGGCGTCATTCACGTGACGCCGCAGAATCTTCTGGCTCTCGGCAAACTCCTGCGCTGAGCGGCACCTCAGGGCAGATTCGGCGGTGCGCCGCTCCGCGTTGCAGCCGGGCCCGTTGCGGCGGTCGCCGGCGGTGGCGCGGTGGCCGGCAGACACGGCTGCACCGCGATCCGCGAGTTGACTCCATCGGCGAACAGGCCCTGCAGCGGAACGCTGTTCGTTCCCGGTGGCGGCGTGAGGTCTACCCAGTAGAGCGTGTCCGGGAGCTTGCTTTCCCCGATCTCCGCGCTGAGTCCCGCCTGTCGGAGCTTCTCCGCGCGGTGCTCGGCGCGGGAGCGCTCGCTGTAAAAGCCCAGTGAGAGCCGCCGTCCCGTGTCGGCGGTTTCGGGCATGACGAGCGCATCTCTGATGCCGTTGCGCTCGAGCGTGAGCAGCGCGCGGTCAGCCTCGGCCTGGCTCGCAAGGCGACCCACGTAAACCCAGTAGCCCACCGCGACCTGGCCCTGCTCTGCGCGTTGCCGCGGATCGAATCCTTTGGCCTTCAGGAGCGCCGCCGCTTGAGCGCCGCTGGCGGGATCGACGAACGGCCCGACGGACCAGCAGCCCGCCGTGTCGTTCAGCGCGGTTTTCTGAGTGCCGCGTCCCGGCGGCCGCCCGGCAGGCGGCAACTCGCCGGCCATCTTGAGCTGGGGCAGATGTGCGATCGCGTCGTTTACGGGCGGAGGTCGTGGCGCATCGATCCAGTGTGACCACGCGAAGTACGCGAGATTGAGGAACAGCAGCGCGAAGAAGACGAAGCGCACAGGCGAATTCTAGCGGGGTCCCCCGAACCACCCCAAGAAATCACGCTCGACGAGATCGGCGAGACTTCCTCAGCGGATCAGGACGCGTGATTTCCCGGGGACCCCGGGGGACGCTTGGCGTCGCGCGAGGACCGCAAGGCCCCGCAGCACCAGGTCCGGTACGACCACGCACGAGCTTCTCAGCAGCGGGCGTACCGCCGCCGCCTGACCTCCGGTGAGTATCACCAGGGGCTTGCGCCCGAGGAGCGCCTGGCCTTCCTCGACCGCACGATCGATGAGAGCAGCCGCAGCATAGCGCGCTCCCTGCACGAGGCCGGCGCGCGTCGAGCGCGCAAAGAGCGTGGCTCCCCTGCCCGCCTGGCCGCCCTGCGCACGCCGCTGGATGCCGTGCGTCCGGGCGAGCAGCGTGTCGACCATCAGCGCCGGAGCCGGGATGATCACGCCGCCACGATGCCGGCCGTCGGCAGCGAGCAGATCGACAGTCATGGCCGTGCCGACGCCCACCACGCACACGTGCGTGCGCGGCAAGAGCTCACGAGCCCCGACTGCCGCCACGAACCGATCGCTCCCGAGCCGCCACGGCTCGAGGTAGCCCACCTTCACTCCGCCGCCCCGCCGGGGGACCGCCACGAACGTTGCCGCAATGCCGGCGCGGCGCGCGGCGGCGCCGAGCGCCCGGTTCACCCCGGGCCCGGCGACGCTCGTCACCCACATGCGCGTGGGATGAGCGCCGCGGCCGAACAGGCGCCGGGCGTAAGTCGCGGAGCTCCAGGCGGAATGCGCGGCGGCCTGAGACCTGCCGAGGCGTGCGCCGTCGAGACGCGCCCATTTGATGCGCGTGTTGCCGATATCCACCACGAGCACCGCCACGGCTCAGGGCCTCACGGTCACGTCGCCCGAGATGAAGCGGCGCATGCCGTGGGGCGTCTCCACCATCAGCGCGCCGCGCAGGTCGATGCCGCGCGCAATCCCGCGCGCAACGCCGTCGGCAGCGCTCACATTCACGTCGCGTCCGCGCAGTGCATCCGCTGACCGCCAATCCTCGATGAAGGGTTTGAGACCCTGGCGCTCGAACTCGATGAGCCCAGGCACGCAGGCGCTGACGAGCGCAGCTGCCAGCGCATTGCGCGCCGGCACGGCCTGCGCCACGCTCGCCAGGTCGGTCGCCGCCGTGCCGGTCGCGGCGATCTGCCGCAGCAGCTCCGCACCGAGTGCCACGTTGAGTCCGATGCCGATGACGACGCACGCAGCGCCGGCGGACTCGGCGCGCAGATCAATCAGTACGCCTCCGAGCTTGCGCCCGTCGACCAGCAGGTCGTTCGGCCACTTGAGGCTCACGCCACTGACGCCGTGCTCGCGCAGAGCCCTGAGTGCACACACCCCGATGACCAGGCCCAGTGCGCCGACGTCCTGGGGCACCTCGCGGAACGTCCAGCTCATCGACAGGCAGATGGCGCCACCGGGCGGCGCGAGCCAGGCGCGACCGCGGCGACCGCGGCCGGCGCTCTGATATTCGGCGAGCAGCACCTCGGCGGTGCCACTCCCGGGATTGGCACGCTCGAGCAGCGCCGTGTTGGTCGATCCGATCGCCCAGGCTGCCTCGATCTTCGCGATGCGCTCGCGCACCTCGCGCGCGAGGTGCGTACGGATCTTCGCCGGATCCAGCGGCTCGCTGCCACAGCTGAGCCGGTAGCCGCGATTGGGCACGGCGTGCAGTGCGCTGCCCTGCGCCCGGAGCGCGGCGGCAGCTTTCCAGACCGCGCTGCGGCTGACGCCGAGTGCCCGCGCCAGTGCCTCGCCCGAGTGGAAACGCCCGTCGGCGAGCTGGGCGAACACACGTGCAACGAGCGGCGTTTCCTTCGGCCCCAACCGGGCGGCGCGCGACGCTCGGGCTGCATTCGGCATCGTCAGGCGTGTCCACGCCGCGTGCCGAAGAGCCACAATCGCCGCGCGCGCGACTCGGTGCCGGCACGCATGCGCGCCAGGTTGGAACGATGCGTGTAGAGGATGAGGAGTGCGGACAGGATCCCGAAGACGAGCAGCGGGGTGCCGGAGCGCGTGAGCGCCAGGGCCACCGCCAGCGCGACTGCGCCCAGGATCGAGGCGAGGCCCACGTATCCGAACGCGATCACCGCGGCGAGCCAGGTGAGAATCATGGGCAGGAGCAGCCGGGCCTTGATTCCGAGCACCGCGCCGAGCAGGGTGGCCACGCCCTTCCCGCCGCGGAAGCCGTACCAGAGCGGATAGACGTGCCCGAGCATCACCGAGAGGCCGCAGACCGGTGCGCTCCAGGCCGCCAGCGCCGCAGGTGCCGCGGCAATTCCCGCCGGCATCGCCCAAGTAGCAACCATTGCGGTTGCGATCCAACCCTTCGCCAGGTCGATCACCAGTACGACAAGCGCCACCTTCCTGCCCTGGGTACGCAGCGCATTGGTGGCACCGGGGTTGCCACTGCCGAGCGTGCGGATGTCGGCCCCGCCGGTGAGGCGCGCGACGGCGAGGCTGGCCACGATCGAGCCGAGCAGATACGACAGAGCGCCCTTGAGGATGAGCTCGATCATGCCGTGCGGAAAACTTCGGCGAGCATGCAGCGCACGCTGCCACCGCCGAGCCTCTCGATGGTAGGCACCGGAACCGCGAGCACCGCGTCGGTGCAGCCCGAGAGCCGCGCAAACGCTTCGGGCTCGAGCGCGCGGCGCGCGCTCTCCGACATCACCAGCACGCGCGAGTCCCCGAGCGCTTCGTCCCAGGTGCCGAGCTCGAGCATGTTGCCGGCGAACCGCCCCAGCTCCTCGTGCCCGATCTCGATGATGTCGCGGCCGTTGCCGGTGAGACGCTCGAGTACGCGTGCCCGGTCTGCCGCTGCGATCGCCACGCTGCCGATGACCACCGCGCGTGCTCCGATACACATCAGCACGTTGGTGTGGTAGAGCGGCACGCCGGCGCGATCGGTCGCGCTGAAGGTCACCACTTCGTAGCCGAGCGCCCGACTCCACTCGCTGAGCACCTCCGGATGGGTACGCGGGGAGAGGCAGGCGTAGGCGACGCGCGCAACGTTATCCAGCACCAGGCTGCCGGTGCCTTCCAGGTACTTGCCCTGCCCTTCGAACCAGGTGAGATCGAGCAGGTGCGAGACGTGGAACCCGAGCGCCTGCACGGCAGCCTCGAGCACCTCGGGGCGTCTCTCGAAGCGGCGGCTGGCAGTCTGCAGCGGGTACAGGACCAGCGTGCCATCCTCGTGAAAGCTCACCCAGTTGTTTGGAAAGACCGCATCGGGCTTCGCCGGCAGCGCCGAATCCTCCACCGCGCAGACCGCAACTCCTTCGCTCGCAAGCGCCTGGGCGAGAAGCTCGAACTCCTGGCGGGCCGCAGCGTGGGCATCGCCACTCCCCGGCTGCGGGGGTGACTGAAACGTGTTGGTGTGCGCGGTCTCCGGGTTGTAGCCGAAAGCCTTCGGCCGCACCATGAGCACGGCGTCCGCACACTGCTGGCGCGGCCGCGTGTCGCGGGGAGCATCGGCGCTGGGCGGCATGACCCATTCTCGCACGTCTGCAAATGACTTCGGACGTGGCGCAGGCGCGTCAGGGCGGTCCCGCGCGGGACTCGAGCCGGTCAGGCCCGCATCGCCACCTGCTCGCCGCTGCCGGTGGCCTCGAGATTTTCCGGGCCCGGCAGGCGCTGGGTGAGATCGAGCGGGTTGCCGTTGAGAT
>DASQRV010000391.1:0-2996 GCA_035642735.1 Steroidobacteraceae bacterium | reverse complement strand
GCACCGGCTGCCACCGAAGCACCAGCGCAGGCCTGAAGGCAGGACGCACGAGCATGCTTCAGCCCAAACGCACCAAGTACCGCAAGCAGTTCAAGGGCCGCAATGGCGGCCTCGCGACGCGCGGCAGCCAAGTGTCCTTCGGCGAGTACGGCCTGAAGGCGACCAGCCGCGCGCGCATGACGGCACGCGAGATCGAGGCGGCGCGCCGTGCCATGGCGCGCTACGTGAAGCGCGGCGGCCAGATCTGGATCCGCGTCTTCCCGGACGTGCCGATCTCGAAGAAGCCCCTCGAGGTCCGCATGGGCTCGGGCAAGGGCAACGTCGAGTACTACGTGGCGCGCGTACAGCCGGGCAAGGTGCTCTTCGAGATGGAGGGCGTGGACGAGGTCACGGCCCGTGAGGCGTTCCGCCTCGCTGGCTCGAAGCTGTCCGTGTCCAGTTCGTTTGTGAAACGGCAGGTGCGCTGATGAAGATCGGTGAGATACGCCAGTACCGGCTGAAGCTTCGCACCCAGTCGCCGGCCGAGCTGAGCGAGGAGCTCGTGAAGCTGCGCAAGGAGCAGTTCTCGCTGCGCATGCAGCGCGCGACGGGTCAGCAGCCCAAGCCGCGTCAGTTCGCCGACGCGCGGCGCAACATTGCGCGTGTGAAGACGGTGCTGCGGCAGAAGCAGGCGCCCGGCGCCGGAGGAAGTGAGAAGTGAGCGCACGAAAAACCCAGGCGAAGACTGAAAAGCAGCCGCGCGCCGCGAAGCCGGCACACCCCGAGCCGGTTGCGCAGCCCGAAGCAGCCGCACAGCCCGAGCAGACGGCACAGGCCGAGCAGACGCAGCCGCAGGCTGCCGCAGCGGCCGAGGAGCCGCGCGGTGCCCGCACCCTCACGGGTCGCGTGGTGAGCAACAAGATGCAGAAGACCATCGCGGTCGAGATCGAGCGGCTCGTCAGGCACCCGACCTACGGCAAGTACATTCGCCGCACCACCAGGCTCCTCGCGCACGATGAGAACGGCGCCTCCGGCGAGGGCGACCTGGTGATCATCACCCCGTGCCGCCCGCTGTCACGTCGCAAATCGTGGCGGCTGCTCGAGGTGGTGCAAAAGGCGGCCGCGCGCTGAAGGCAGGTTTGAACCATGATCCAGTTGCGCACAATGCTGAATGCCGCCGACAACAGCGGGGCGCGCACCCTGATGTGCATCAAGGTGCTCGGCGGCACGCGCCGCCGCTATGCCACCGTGGGTGATGTCATCAAGGTGAGCGTCAAGGACGCGATTCCGCGCGGCAAGGTCAAGAAGGGCGAGGTGTACGACGCGGTGGTGGTGCGCACGACGCACGGGGTGCGCCGGCCGGATGGCTCGCTGATCCGTTTCGATGGCAACGCCGCGGTGCTCCTCACCAACAAGCTCGAGCCGATCGGCACGCGCATCTTTGGTCCGGTGACCCGCGAGCTGCGCAATCAGCAGTTCATGAAGATCATCTCGCTCGCCCCCGAGGTGCTGTGACATGAAGAAGATTCGCAAAGGGGATCAGGTGATCGTGCTCTCGGGGCGCGACAAGGGCCGTCGCGGCGCGGTGCTGCAGGTCCTCGCCGACAGCCGCGTGGTGGTCGAGAGCGTCAACATGGTGAAGAAGCACACCAAGCCCAACCCCCAGGCCGGCAAGCCGGGCGGCATCATCGAGAAGGAGATGCCGCTGGCAGTGGCGAAAGTTGCGATCTGGAATCCGGGCGCCAAGAAGGCCGATCGTATCGGCATCAAGACGCTCGCCGATGGCAAGCGCGTGCGCTTCTTCAAGTCGAACGGAGAAATGCTCGATGTCTGACACGGTTGCAGGCAAAGACGGCGGCAAGCCCGCCGGCAAGCAGAAGTCGGACAAGCAGAAGTCGGACAAGCCGAAGGCGGACAAGGCGAAGCAGGCCGACAAGCAGGCAGAGCCAGCGGGTAAGCAGCCCGAGGCGCACGGCCACCGTCCGGCCGATGAACGGCCGTCCGGCCCGCCGCGGCTGCAGCAGTTCTACCGCGAGCAGGTCGTGCCACGCCTGAAGTCCGATCTCAAGATCGACAACCTGATGCAGGTGCCGCGCATCAGCAAGATCACGGTCAACATGGGCGTCGGTGAAGCGGTCGCCGACAAGAAGGTGATGGATGCGGCAGTCGACGACCTCATCAAGATCACGGGCCAGAAGCCGCTCATCACCAAATCACGCAAGGCGATCGCGTCATTCAAGATCCGCGCGGGTCTGCAGATCGGCGCCAAGGTGACGCTGCGGGGCAAGCGCATGTACGAGTTTCTCGATCGCCTGATCAGCATCGCGATGCCGCGCATCCGCGACTTTCGCGGCGTGTCGCCGCGCGCCTTCGACGGCCAGGGCAATTATTCCCTCGGCGTGAAGGAGCAGATCATCTTCCCCGAGATCCAGTACGACCAGATCGATCAGGTGCGGGGTATGGACATCACCATCACTACGACGGCAAGGGACGACCGTCAGGGCCGAGCGTTGCTCGAGGCATTCAACTTCCCGTTCCGCAAGTAACCGGAATCTAATCTATATGGCGAAGACGAGCATGGTCGAGCGCGAGAAGCGTCGCGCCGGGATCGTGAAAAAGTACGCGGCGAAGCGCGCGAAGCTCAAGGAGCTGATCAGAAGCCCGAAGAGCTCGCCCGAGGAGCGGGCCGCCGCACAGGCGACGCTGCAGTCGCTGCCGCGCGATGCCAGTCCGTCGCGGCAGCGCAACCGCTGCGCCATCACCGGGCGCTCGCGCGGGGTGTACCGCAAGTTCGGCCTCGCGCGCGTGAAGATCCGCGAGGTCGCCAGCCGCGGCGAGATCCCGGGCCTCGCCAAGGCGAGCTGGTGAGGGCCGCCGCATGAGCATGACCGACCCCATTGCCGACCTGCTGACCCGCATCCGCAACGGCCAGATCGCGGGCAAGAGCGAAGTGCAGCTCGCCTCCTCGCGCCTCAAGACGGCGATCGTCAAGGTGCTGAAGGAGGAAGGCTATATCA
>DASQRV010000390.1:0-3535 GCA_035642735.1 Steroidobacteraceae bacterium | reverse complement strand
TTTGCGGTGGGGACGTGCTCGCCGCCGCTCCCGGCGCGGCCGCGGCAACGGCCGCGGTGGCCTCTGCGGGTGCATTCGCCGCGAGCTGTGCGAGCTTCGCGTCGATCTCGTGCTCGTGCGCGCGCAGCGCCTGGAGATCCGGATCGCCGGCGGTGCCAGCCACCGCCGCAGTGCTCCCCAAACTGAGGAGTGCGAGCAGGAGGAGTACTCCCGGGCGACCGCAGGTTCCGGGGGTCGGGGCTTCGAGTGTCGCGTGCATGACGGCCGATTCCGTGGTGGCAGAAGGGAACAGGACCCCCTCCTCCACCTTGGCCGCGGAAGTGGTGCCCTGGTATTCAAATCGTAATGAGAATCATTCCGATTCGCAAATTAAGAGCCGCTGCAGTGAATGGCGCCTCAAACGCTGGGGGGCGAGTGTGGGTGCTTGAGCGACCGGGTCAGGGCGTGGCCGCGGGCAGAATCGCTTCCATGCGGGTGATCTTGCGCGGCCAGCCGCGCTTGAGGACCGCGCCGCGCTGAGCGTGCTGGCCGAGATAGTCCTGGAGATCGCGCCAGTCGAGCGTCTTCTGCTGGTCGCCGGCCCAGAGCACGAGGCTCGCCTGCGGCGGCACGACCGCGGCGGCGGTCATCAGCTCGGTACGGCTCTTCGCCTTCTTTCCCGGAATGTCATAGAGCTTGTTGCCCTTGCCGCGCGGCATCTCCGGGATCTCCGCTACCGGGAAAGCGAGCAGCTTCCCCTCGCTCGAGACGACCGCGACCAGCGAATCGGGCGATGGCACGGGCGCCGGCGGCAGCACGTGCGCGTTCTCCGGCACGTTCAGCACCGTCTTGCCGGCGCGCCGGTCGCTGATGAGATCCTTCAGTCGTGCCGTAAATCCGTACCCGGCATCGCTCGCGAGCAGCCACAGGTCCTCCGGCTCACCGATCATGACGCCCGCGAACTTCGCGCCATCGGGCGGGTCGAGCCGGCCCGAGAGCGGCTCGCCATAGCCGCGTGCGGAAGGGAGCGAGTGCGCCGGCAGCGTGTAAGTGCGGCCGGTGCTGTCGATGAAAACTGCCGGCTGCAGGCTGCGCCCGCGGGCGAGCGCCTGGAAGGCATCCCCGCTCTTGTACGACAACGCCCCCGGGTCGATGTCGTGCCCTTTCGCCGAGCGCGCCCAGCCCCCTGTCGAGAGGACCACGGTCACCGGCTCGTTCGGTATGAGACTCGTCTCATCGATCGCCTGCGCGGCCTCGCGCTCGATGATCTTCGTGCGCCGCTCGTCGCCGTACTTCTCGGCATCGGCGCGGATCTCAGTCGCGATCAGCTTCTTCAGCTTCGCCTTGCTCTTCAGCAGCCCCTCGAGCTCTTCGCGCTCGGCGGCGAGTGCCTTCTGCTCCTCGCGGATCTTCATCTCCTCGAGCTTCGCGAGGTGGCGCAGGCGCGTGTTGAGGATCTCCTCGGCCTGCTCGTCCGAGAGCTTGAAGCGCTTCATCAGCACCGGCTTCGGCTCGTCCTCGCGACGGATGATGCGGATCACCTCATCGAGGTTGAGGTAGACGACCATCAGGCCGTCGAGAATGTGCAGCCGCTTCGTCACCTTCTCGAGACGGTGCTGCAGACGGCGCGTGACGGTCGTGGTGCGGAACTCGAGCCACTCGCCGAGGATCTCCCTCAGACTCATCACGTGCGGGCGGCCGTCGAGTGCGATGATGTTGAGGTTGACGCGATAGTTGCGTTCCAGATCCGTGGTCGCAAACAGGTGATTCATCACCTCGGTGAGGTCGACGCGGTTGGAGCGCGGCACGATGACGAGCCGGGTCGGGTTCTCATGGTCGGATTCGTCGCGCAGGTCATCGACCATCGGCAGCTTCTTGGCGCGCATCTGCTCGGCGATCTGCTCCTGCACCCGCGTCGGCGATACCTGGTAGGGAAAGGCGGTGATGACGACGTTGCCGTCCTCGAGATCCCAGGTGGCGCGCGCCTTGAACGTGCCGACGCCTTTGTCGTAGAACTCCTTCAGGTCCGCGCGCGGCGAGACGATCTCGGCACCCGTCGGCAGGTCCGGGCCCTTGATGTGCTTCATGAGCGCGGCGGTCGTTGCTTCCGGATCCTCCAGCAGGTGGATGGCGGCGGCCGCGACCTCGCGCAGGTTGTGCGGCGGAACGTCGGTCGCCATGCCGACCGCGATGCCGGTGGTACCGTTCAGCAGCAGGTTGGGCAACCGCGCCGGCAGGATCGCGGGCTCCTCGCGTGAGCCGTCGTAGTTGGGGACCCAGTCGACGGTGCCGTCGGACAACTCGCTCAGCAGCACCTCGGCGTAGCGGGTGAGCTTGGCCTCGGTGTAGCGCATGGCGGCGAAGGACTTGGGGTCATCCTGCGAGCCCCAGTTGCCCTGCCCGTCGATGAGCGGGTAGCGGTAGGCGAAGGGCTGCGCCATGAGCACCATGGCCTCATAACAGGCCGTGTCGCCGTGCGGATGAAACTTGCCGAGCACATCACCGACGGTCAGGGCTGCCTTCTTGTGCTTGGAGACGGCCGAGAGCCCCAGCTCGCTCATGGCGTAGACGATGCGCCGTTGCACCGGTTTCAGCCCGTCGCCGAGCGCCGGCAGCGCGCGGTCGAGGATCACGTACATCGAGTAGTCGAGGTAGGCCTTCTCGGTGAAGGTACCGAGCGGCTGGCGCTCGATGCCCTCGAAGTTCAGCTCCTGGTTCTCCGGAGGTCCACTCATACCTGCACCTCGGCGAGGTTGCCCTTCTCCTCGAGCCACTCGCGCCGGTCGGCGGCGCGCTTCTTGGCGAGCAGCATGTCCATGAGCTGATCGGTCTTGTCCTTGCCGTCGATGGTGAGCTGCACCAGGCGCCGCGTGCGCGGATCGATGGTCGTCTCGCGCAGTTGCGCCGGGTTCATTTCCCCCAAGCCCTTGAAGCGCGTCACCGTCGGCTTCGTGCGCGGACTCTCCTTCGCGATTTTCTTCAGCAGCTGATCGCGCTCGGCGTCATCGAGTGCGTAGAGCACCTGCTTGCCGGCATCGACCCGATACAGCGGCGGCATCGCCACGTGCACGTGGCCGTGCGTCACCAGCGGCCGGAAGTGCCGCAGGAAAAGTGCGCACAGCAGCGTCGCGATGTGCTGACCGTCGGAGTCGGCGTCGGCGAGGATGCAGACCTTGTGGTAGCGCAGCTGCGAAAGATCGGTCGAGCCCGGCTCGACGCCGAGCGCGACACTGATGTTGTGCACTTCTTCGCTCCCCGCCAGCTGTCCGGGGTCGACCTCCCAGGTGTTCAGGATCTTGCCCCTGAGCGGCATGATCGCCTGGAACTCCTTGTCGCGCGCCTGCTTGGCGGAGCCGCCGGCCGAGTCGCCCTCCACCAGGAACAGCTCCGACTCGTCGCGGTCGCGCGTCGTGCAGTCGAACAGCTTGCCCGGCAGGCCGCCGCCGTTGAGGATGCCCTTGCGCTCCTTGAGCGCCTTCTTGGCTTTCTGCGCCGCCTCGCGCGCCTCGGCCGCCAGGACCACCTTCTTCATGATCTGCTGCGCGACCTTCGGGTT
>DASQRV010000389.1:0-4164 GCA_035642735.1 Steroidobacteraceae bacterium | reverse complement strand
ACCCCTTTACGAGACATCTTGCGTCTCGTCAGCGCCGGCCTGAATGGCCGAAGCCTCCCGCGGCGCGTTGCGATGACTCGAAGTCCGCCACCACCTCGAGCTCGACCTGCATCACCGGGACCACGACCAGCTGCGCGATGCGGTCGCCCGGGTGCACGGTGAAGGGCTCCGTGCCGCGATTCCAGCAGGACACCATCAGCTGCCCCTGGTAGTCGGAGTCGATGAGGCCCACGAGATTGCCGAGGACGATGCCGTGTTTGTGGCCGAGTCCGGAGCGCGGCAGGATGACTGCGGCGAACCCCGGATCTTCGAGATGTATGGCGATGCCGGTTGGCAGCAGTTCCGCCTTGCCGGGGGCGAGCAGCAGCGGCACATCGAGACAGGCGCGCAGATCGAGCCCGGCGGAGCCCGCGGTCGCGTAGGCCGGCAGCGGGAACTCGCGCCCCACACGCTCATCGAGGATGCGGATCTTCAGGGCGCGGCGCGCGCGGTGTTCGGGCGACGGTGCGCTCACGCGAGCGCCGTACCACGCTTGCGCACGCCACCGCGCGCGGCGAGCTCCTGCGCGATCAGTGCGATGAGCCCGCGCGCGAGTGTCAGCTTGCCGGCACGCGCCAGCTCGTGGCGGGCGGCGCGGCTGAGCACGATGAGCTGGTTGTCTTCGCAGTCGAAGGCCTTGTCGTGGCCGACCTCGTTGGCGGCGATCATGTCGAGGTTCTTCTTCAGGAGCTTGGTGCGCGCATTCTGCTCGACCGCTTCGGTCTCGGCGGCAAAGCCGACGACGAACGGCCGCTCGCTGCGCGCGGCCACCGTGGCGAGCACGTCGGCGGTGCGCTCCATCGCAAGCTCGAGGGTGTCGGTGGTCTTCTTGATCTTCTGCTCCGCGGCACGCGCCGGCCGGTAATCGGCGACCGCGGCCGTGGAGATGAATACTTCCGTGCCCGGCAACTCCCGCAACACCGCGGTCAGCATGTCCGCGGCACTTTCGACGTCGATGCGAGTAACCCCTGCGGGCGTCGGCAGGCTGACAGGTCCCGCCACCAGCACCACGCTCGCGCCCGCCTCGCGCGCCGCCTGCGCCACCGCAAATCCCATCTTGCCGGAGCTGCGATTGCTGATGAAACGCACCGGGTCGATGCGCTCGCGCGTCGGCCCCGCCGTGATCAGCACGCGCCGCCCCGCGAGCGCGCCATCCGCCGGCATCAGCAATGCCTGCACGCGAGCGGCCAGATCGAGTGGCTCGAGCATGCGCCCAACGCCTTCCTCGCCGCAGGCCTGATCGCCTTCGCCGGGGCCGTACACCTGCACGCCGCGCGCTGCGAGCGTCGCGATGTTGGCGCGCGTCGCCGCATGCGACCACATCAGATGGTTCATGGCCGGCGCCACGGCGATCGGCGCCGCGGTCGCGAGACACAAGGTCGTCAGCAGGTCATCCGCGAACCCCGCGGCGAGGCGCGCCAGAAAATCTGCGCTCGCCGGTGCGATGAGCACCGCGTCGGCCCAGCGCGCGAGCTCGATGTGACCCATGGCCGCCTCGGCCGCCGCATCCCACAGATCGCTGCGGACGGTGCGTCCCGAGACCGCCTGGAAGGTCGTCGGGGTGACGAATTCGCGCGCGCCGCGGGTCATGACGACCTGCACCTCCGCACCGCGCTCGCGCAGCCGCCGCACCAGATCCGGAGACTTGTAGGCGGCGATGCCGCCCGTCACGCCGAGAAGAATGTGCTTACCTTGCATGGGAGTGCGTCTTCGTTCCCGACGATTATCGCACCGCGCCTCGCGAAGGTATAAGCCGTGGCGCGGGAGTGGGATATCGCGCCAATCGGAGCGCTTTCTCCCCCTCGCCCGACGCCGACCGCCCTGCTTAGACTCGTCCCCACACACGCTTAGAACCGAACGTCATGAGCATCCGTCACTGGCCCGGCGCCGAGCGGCCGCGGGAGAAGCTGCTCGAGCGCGGCGCGCACGCGCTCTCGGACGCGGAGCTGCTCGCGCTCCTGCTCGGCTCGGGTACCCGCGGTCGCTCGGCCGTGGAGCTCGCGCGTACCCTCATCGGCCAGTTCGGCTCGCTGCGGACACTGCTGAATGCCGAGGCCGAGCGCTGCCTCGCGCAGGCCGGGATCGGGCCTGCCCGCTATGCCATTCTCAAAGCGTCGCTGGAGCTCGCGCGACGGCATTTTCGCGAAGCGCTGCGGCTCGGCCCGATGCTCGCCGCGCCGGAAGCGACGCGCACCTTCCTCGTCGCGCAGCTGCGCGACCGCCCCTACGAAGTCTTCTGCTGCCTGTACCTCGACAACCGCCACCGGCTGATCGCCTTCGAGGAGCTCTTCCGCGGCACGATCGACCGCGCCGGCGTGCATCCGCGCGAGGTGCTGCGGCAGACGCTGCTGCACAACGCCGCGGCGGTGATCTTTGCGCACAACCATCCGTCCGGGGTGCTCGAGCCCAGCCAGGCGGATGAGCTCATTACGCGGCGCCTGAAGGAAGCGCTGGCGCTCCTGGACGTCCGGGTGCTCGATCACTTCATCATCGGTGACGGGCTCTGCTATTCGTTCTCGGAGCACGGGCTCATCTGAACGAGCGGCGGACGGTGTGATCTCCGGCCGCCGCTCGCGCGCCGGGCGCTTACTTGAGAATCGCTTCCTGCGAGGTGCGTGAGCCGAGCACCGTGCGGATCTTGGCGCGGTCCGCCTCGGACTTGGCAGCCGCTTCCACCGAACCCTCCACCTGTGTGCTCACCTGGTCGAACTTGCTGCCGAGGTGATCGAGCGCCGCCCAGTTCTTGAACTCAGTGATCAGGATGATGTCCGGGTCCTGGGGGGTGCGCGCTTCCACGACCAGCACGCGCCAGCTCGTAATGAGCCCGGCCGCCTTGGCTGCCTCCTGCTGCTTCTTGTAGGTGGTTGCCAGCCAGTGCATGTAATCGTCGAAATGACCATCGACAGTACGGATGTAGGAGGAATTGACCACGGGTCCGTCGTTCCAGTCGCGGCCATCCGCCCAGGCGGGGGCGGTCGGTGCGGTGAGAGCGAGCAGAGCAGCGGCTGCGCACAGCGCAGGTGTGAGTCTCGTCATTTGCATGCCCCTTGGATTGGTTAGTACTTGTTCGTCTGGCACGGGTGCGCCCGGAGCAGGCTCCGGGCGGTCACCGAGCCGTGGCGTAAGCTACGTCACTTTCGGTGCTCGCGGCAAAGCCGGCCACCCGTCTCGCCTTGTGATCCGATGGCCGGGCTGGTATAAAGCCCGGCCCGGGATCGGGCAGGATGTGCTCACCCGATCGTAAGTCTCTGAAAACTCAAGGTTGTTCCTATGTCCCGCGTCTGCGAGGTCACCGGTAAGAAGCCGGCTGTCGGTAACCGAGTCTCTCACGCCAACAACAAGAAGCGCCGCCGCTTCCTGCCGAACCTGCATACCCAGCGTTTCTGGCTGGAGACCGAGAAGCGCTGGGTGACGCTGCGCCTGACGACCAGCGGGATGCGTACCGTCGAGAAGAAAGGCATCGACAAGGTCGTCGCCGAGCTGCGCGCCCAGGGCCACAAGCTCTGAGGCGTCTGAAGGAGCCATCATGCGCGAGAAGATCAAGCTGCTGTCCTCGGCCGGAACCGGCCACTTCTACGTAACGACCAAGAACAAGCGCCTGCATCCGGACAAGCTCGAGGTGCGCAAGTTCGACCCCGTGGCGCGCAAGCACGTCGCCTACAAAGAATCCAAGATCAAGTAACGTCCGCTGCCCGAACTGCCTGAAGTCGAGACGACGCGGCGCGGGCTCAGCCCCCACGTTCGCCGACGGCGCATCACCGCGCTCGCCGTGTACGAGCCGCGGCTGCGCTACCCGCTCCCCCGCGATCTGCCGCGCAAGGTTGCCGGGCAGCGCATCCTGCGTGTCGGCCGGCGGGCGAAGTACCTGTTGCTCGGGCTCGAGTCCGGAACGCTGCTGCTGCACCTCGGCATGTCCGGCAACCTGCGCGTGGTGCCCGCCGCCACCGCGCGCCTCCGGCACGATCATTTCGATCTGTTGCTGGATTCTGGCGTCGCCCTGCGCTTCAACGACCCGCGCCGCTTCGGCAGCCTGATCTACACCAGCGGTGAGCCGCGCGAGCATCCGCTGCTCGAGCGTCTCGGACCCGAGCCTTTCTCGGCGGCCTTCGACGCCGACTATCTCTA
>DASQRV010000388.1:0-6272 GCA_035642735.1 Steroidobacteraceae bacterium | reverse complement strand
CGACAGCACGGTCGCGACACTCCAGACGGCCACTCCGATCGCAATCGGACGCGTGCGCGATCCGCGATCGCCCCAGGCGCCGAACACTGGCGCCGCGATCATGTACACCACCATGAAGGCTGGCCACAGCCAGCCGGACTGCGCGTGCGAGATCCCGAGCGCCCGCTCGAGCTCCGGCACGAGCGGCGGCACGAGATAGCGGTCGAGATAGTTCAGCAGGTTGATCGTGGTCAGCACACCGAGCGCGATGAGCGCCGGGCGCCGCGATGCCGGTGTGGTCAAGGGCGAGTTCCCGTGCGTTGGGCCCGCGCGGGACTTTACCGCAGCTCATCTGGCGGGGTCCCCGGGAAATTACGCGTCCCGAGGGTCGGCCGGGAGTCGGCCCGTCGTGCCGAGCGTGATTTCCCAGGTGATCGTCTCAGGCGGGAGCGAGTTTCAACCGCTCGAGATAATGGCGCACGGGCTCCCGATAGCCCTCGCTGCTCGTCACCGTGGTGCCGCCCGCCACAACCAGGATGAAGTCACCGCGCGGGGTGCGGCTGATCTCCTTTACGTGGCTCATGTTGACGAGGCACGAGCGGCTGATGCGCAGCATCGGTTGGGTCTGAAAGGACTTCTCCGCCTGCTGCAGCGTGCTGCGGGCGTGGAAGATTTCGCGGCCGATCGTGAGACGCACGTAGTTGCGGTCCGCCTCCACCACCTCCACCTGCGACACATCCAGCATGTGCATGCGGCTCCCCGCCTCGGCGAGCACGCGCGGCTGGGCGTCCGCCTGCAGGCGCGCACCGCGCTCGAGCTGCTCGAGGAGCGATGCCAGCGCACCCTGGCGGTCGAAGCCGCCCTCGGCCTGGTGCCGGCGGCGCACGCGCGCCATGGTGTTGCGAAAGCGCGCATCATCGAAGGGCTTGAGGAGGTAGTCGACCGCGCTCACCTCGAAGGCTTCGAGCGCGTAGTGATCGTAGGCGGTGACGAACACGATCAGCGGCAGGTGCTCGGGGTCGAGGGCGCGGGCGAGCGCCATGCCGGACATGGAATCCATCTGGATGTCGAGGAACAGCACCTGCGGGCGCTGGCTGCGGATCGCCTCGAGCGCCGCGCGCGGATCGCCGAACTCCCCGATGACGCGCAGGTCCGGCTCGCGCTCACAGCATTCGCGCACCGTTCGCCGCGCCGCCGGCTCATCATCGACGATCATCACGTCGATCACGGGTGCCGGTCAGCTTCGGGGAGCAGCGGCTCCCCACCCGGCGCACCCGGTCCATCGCGCAGCAGCGGCATGTGGATCTCCGCGAGCCAGAGATTGTCGTCCGCCGGACCGGCACTGAAGGTGGCGGCCGCGCCGAACTGCACCTCGAGCCGCTCGCGCACGTTGGCGAGACCGATCCCGATGCGCCCCGCGGGCTTGCCCGGAGCGATGGTGTTGAGCACGCGCAGTACCAGCCGCTCGCCGCTCACGTACGCCTCGACGCGGATCGTGACCGGGCCTTCGTGACCGGCGAGACCGTGGACCACGGCGTTCTCGACCAGCGGCTGCAGGATCAGGCTCGGCACCCAGGCGCGCGCCACATCCTCGCGCAGCGGCACACGGATCGTGAGGCGGTCGGCAAAGCGTCGCTGCTGCAGCTCGAGGTAGAGCGTCACGAACTGCAGCTCATCCGCGAGACGCGAGAACTCGCGCTCGCCGGCGTTCAGCAGCCGCCGCAGCAGATCCCCGAGCTGCACCACCATCGCCTGCGCGGCCGGCGGATCCCAGCTGATCTGTCCGCGGATGGTGTGGAGCAGGTTGAAGAGCGTGTGCGGCGAGAGCTGCATGCGCAGCGCCGCGAGATGCGCCTGCGTGAGCGCCCGCTCGGCGCTCGCCAGGCGCAGCTGCGAATCGCGCAGCCGCTGATAGAAAGCGAAGCCGGTCACGAGGGAGAGTCCGAACCCATAGGTCACGAGGAAGCCGGTGATGCTCGCCAGCCACATCGGCACCACGTGCGCCACGAAGCCGCTCCAGCTGCCCCACTCCTTCTCCATGGAGTGATGCCACATCAGGGCACCGGATTCGCCATGGTTGAGAGACGACAGGTACTCGCCGAGCACGAGCGCGGGCGAAGCGAGCACCGCGAACCCGAGCGCGCACAGCAGCTGCAGCGGCAGCGCCCGCCACAGGGGCTGCCAGCCAGTGCGCAGCGCGCCGCGCATACTCAGTATGAAAAGCGGATACAGGACCAGGTGCTGGATGACGCGCGCATCCCAGGGAGCAAACACGTTGTGGATGTTCTGCACCGTGAGGCTCGCCTGCATGCTGATGGCATACATGAGGTTCGAGAGCGCGACGTAGATCCAGAACGCCGTGAGGACGCCGAACAGCGGCCGGAAGCTGCCGTGGCTCGTGCGCGCCCCCGCTGCGGCAGGCGCGCTCTCGCGCCAACCGGGCGTGGCAATTGCGGGCGTGACCCGCTCGAGCGGTGATGCGCTCATACCCCCGTGGAACTCCTCAGGCGACGGCCTCGGATAGCCGCTTTGCTCATAGCGTACCTCCAAGTGCGGTCGCCGTGCGCGCACGGTAGCAAAACAGGGACGAGATCGTCGGCCGCAGGGACGAGCCCGCGTGTACGCCGGCAATCGCGCACGCTGCAGCGGCGCAGGCGTCGAAGTCGTTGCGCGCCAGCATGACGCGCGCGCCGCGATCGCCGCATGGGCCCGATGCGCCGGAGCAGGAACGGCGCGGTACGGATCCGTCGATGGCCGGGATCAACACGCGTCCCGGGGCCTTAGCGCCGCGCGCGTTCAGGAGTCTCATACACCACGACGAAACACGCTCCTGATTCAACACGATTCACGACCCAACATCGAGTCACGATCAAACACCGAGCCACGATCCAACACGATTCACACCTGACACGTTTCGATCAACATCACGGGAGAAGCCCATGACCACCTTCAAGTTCAACGACCTCTGGCACGGCTCCATGCTCGCAGCGCTGACCGCCTGCATGGCCGTCGGCCTCGTGGATGTCGCCCGCTCCGCCACCCCCGGTGAACCGGCCTCCGTCAAGGTCAGTTACGGCGATCTCGACCTCGCGAGCGCACAGGGAGCCCACACGCTGCACGCGCGCATCAGCGCCGCCGCTCGCCAGGTGTGCGCGCCGGATGGCTTCGATGCCCGTAATCTGGCTCTCTACTCGGTCGAGCGTTCCTGCGTAAGGGAGGCCGTCACCAATGCAGAGCGCAAGGTGCAGGCCACACAGATGGCCCGCATCGACTCGCGCAAGGCGCAGGGCTGAACAGGAGCTGTCGTGCGACGATCCGCCGCAGCGGGTGAGATGGTTCACCCGTGTGCGGCGCGCCGCGTACGAGCACCCACGAGATTCCACACGGGCCGCTAACCGAGCGCGGCCAGCTCCGCGGGACTCAGCTGCAAGCGCGCCGCCGCGGTGTTCTCCTCGAGATGCCCGACCGAGCCGGTGCCGGGGATCGGCAACATCGCGGGCGATCTCGCGAGCAGCCACGCGATCGCCACCTGCATGACGCTCGCGCCGTGCGCCACTGCCACCTTCTCCAGTGCCGCGCCCCTCTCGTTGTCCCGATCTGCGCCGCCCTCCAGCCGCGTGGTCGAGCCGCTCGCCAGCGGTGCCCACGGGATGAAGGCGAGTCCGTCGCGCGAGCACACCGCGAGCACGTCCTCCGAGCCGCGATCGGCGAGGTTATAACGATTCTGCACCGACACCACCGGCACGACACGCCGGGCGCGCGCGAGCTCATCGACTCTGAAGTTCGAGACGCCGACATGCCGGATCTTGCCTTCCTTCCGGAGACGGGCGAGCTCGCCGAGGGAGTCCTCGAGGGGCACCTTGGGATCGATGGCGTGGAACTGGTACAGGTCGATGCGCGCGAGCTTCAGTCGCCTGAGGCTGCCCTCGCAGGCCTCGCGCAGATGCTCGGGCCGTCCGTCGGGGACCCATTGCGGTGCGCTCGGACGCAGCAAACCGCCCTTGGTCGCGATCACGACGCCACGCGGGTACGGCGCGAGGCTCTCCGCGATCAGCCGCTCGCTGACCTCGGGCCCGTAGGCATCGGCGGTATCGATGAAGTTGACGCCGAGCTCGACCGCGCGCTGGAGCACGCGGCGCGCCTCGGCCGGATCCTTCGGCTCATCCCAGATGCCGGGGCCTGTGACCCGCATGGCGCCAAATCCCATGCGATTCACCACGAGGTCGCCGCCGATCGTGAAGGTGCCCGCGGCCGTGGCGGGCCGACCGGCGGCGGGCGCTGCCGGTGCCGCCGCGCTCGCCGCCCGATCACCAGCGACCGTCGCCGCACGCGCGGTCGCGGCGAGGTGCGTTGCACCCGCGATTCCGAGTACTCCACCCATGAGCACCTGCCGCCGTGACAGTTGCGAGCCACTCATCTGGCGGATGCTACAGCTGCGCTCTCCGCAGCACCATGCGCTGCCCGGCTCATCCCGGGTAGAGATGTCCCAAAACGACGAGGGCGGCCTCGCGGCCGCCCTCCTCGACTCAACGCGAATCAGCTTTCTTCAGGCGGCCTTGCGGGCGGCGTGCCGGCCATTTTCCGTCCGCGCCCGGTGGGTGGCAGCGGCGGCGAATGAGCCGACCTGGTCCTCCACCTCGGCGGCGAGCGTCGAGAATTCGTGCGCACGCTCACGGATCTTCTCGCTCAGCTTCACGCCGAGCTCGACCTGCTTCTCCATGAGCTCCGCGAACACCTGCGTGCCGAATGTCGTACGCACACTAAGCGTCGCCTGGGCTTCGGCGAGAGCCGCCTCGAGGACATCGCCGGCCACCGCGTACTGGAAACGCGCGAAACGCTCGAGCGCCCGCAGACCCTCGTGCTGAGCCTTGCTGAAGGAGGCGTACGTTTCCTTGTAGGTGTCCAGCCAAATGTTCCAATCGATCTGATGGGGATCCTGCATGTGAGCTCCTGGGGGATTGAGTGGAAGGGGAACTTTCGACGGTGATTGTACGCGGGTTTGTATGCACTGCAAGATGAAAGGCAAAGATATTCGAGCAATGCCTATATGATTGTATACATGAGGTTTTCTTTGACATTTTGATTACTGCCTAGCATAAGTCTATTGCGGTGCGGTAGCAGAGACTTAGCAGTGCGCGCGGTCGGGCGGGAGCCGAAGGCTGGCAGCTTGGTAAGATCGAGCGTTCGGGCGTGTCGCGGCCACTGGTTGGGTCGTCGCCGCGGACGGCCAAGCGAGGGGAGCCATGGTGGACACAATGCCTTTGAGCGATCTCGGCAAGCACGTTGGCGAGGAGATGGGGGTCTCCTCCTGGATCACGCTCGATCAGGCGCGTATCACGGAATTCGCGCACTGCACGGGCGATCACCAGTGGCTCCACGTCGACCCGGAACGCGCGGCGCGCGACAGCCGCTTCGGCGGCACGATCGCGCATGGATTCCTGACGCTGGCGCTGATCGCGCCGACGACCTTCGAAGTAATGGCTGCGCGCCTTGCGCCGAAGTAGGTCGTGAACTACAGAATGGGGAAGGTGCGCTTTCACGCCCCGGTGCGGGCGGGCAAGCGCGTCCGTAACCGTATCCGGCTGTCAGGCGTGGAGGATCGCGGCAACGGCCGTTATCTCGTAACCACCGACAACACCTTCGAGATCGAAGGCGAGATCAGACCGGCGCTGCAGGCGAGCGCGCTCGCCCTTTTCATGGCCTGACTTCAGCCCCGCATCCGGCTGCCGGACGGATCGAGCGGCGCCGCGCTCTCGCGCCGCGCGCGCCGCCGCTCACCGATGATCTCGATCTCGAACCCCTCGATGGGGGAGGCGAGCGCCGCCGGAATGTAGCCGAGCGCGAGCGAGCGCTGCACGCGGTGGCCGTAGGCGCCGGATGTCACCCAGCCGACGACGCGTCCCTCGTGCCAGATCGGCTCATCGCCGCTGGCGTCGGCGTCCTGCGCATCGACGCTGAAGGTGACGAGCCGCAGCGCCCCGCCGCTCTCTTTCTCCTCGAGCGCCGCCGCGCGGCCGACGAGCGCCGGAACCATGCCGATATCGATCACGCGGAATGTCAGGAACGGGAACGCTGCAGTCGAGAGGTCGGTGCGCGTCAGGCTCTGTAACAGGGTGCGCGAGCGGGGACCGGCAACCGAGAGCCCGACGTATTCCATCGCGCACGGGCGCACCGTGACGCCCGCGGGTGGCGGATGACGCTCGAACCAGCGCCGGTAGTAGACCTCCGCCGCCCAGGTGCAGATGAGGAACACCCGCTCGGTGCCCACGCGGCACATCGTGAAATCGCCGATC
>DASQRV010000387.1:0-2108 GCA_035642735.1 Steroidobacteraceae bacterium | reverse complement strand
GCACAACTGCGACAGCCCCTTCTGCAGCGCCTTCATGCGCAGCGGGTCCTTCAGCACCGCGCGGCGGAAGATCTCCGGCGCGAAGTCGGGGACCCCGGTGAAGGCGAGCCGCTCGCCCTGGGTGAAGGTGTCGCCGATGTTGATGGTGCCGTGATTGTGCAGCCCGATGATGTCACCGGCGTACGCTTCCTCCGCCTGCACGCGGTCGGCCGCCATGAAGGTGAGCGCGTCGGCCACCCGGATCTCCTTGGCGAGCCGCACATGGCGCATGCGCATGCCCCGCCCATAGCGCCCCGAACACAAGCGCATGAACGCAATGCGGTCGCGGTGCCCGGGGTCCATGTTCGCCTGGATCTTGAACACGAAGCCGGCGAGCGCCGGCTCCGGCGGCTGCACGCTGCGCTCGCGCGCCTCGCGTGGCAGCGGGCCGGGCGCGTGTTCGGTAAACGCGGCCAGCAGTTCCTCGACGCCGAAGTTGTTGATGGCCGAGCCGAAGAACACCGGGGTCTGGCGGCCGGCCCGGTAGACTTCGCGATCGAAGGCGTGCGTGGCACCCTTGACGAGCTCGATCTCCTCGGCGAAGGCGCGCGCCTCGCTGCCGAGGAACTCGCGTGCCGCGGCGCTCGCGAGGCGCTCGATGGTGCGGTTCTCACCCACCCGCCCACGCTCGCCGGCCTGGTAGACGTAGATGCGATCCTCGATGAGGTGATAGATGCCGCGCAGCTCGCGCCCCATGCCGATCGGCCAGGTGACGGGAGCCGTGCCGATTCTCAACACGCTCTCGATCTCATCGAGCAGCTCGATCGGCTGGCGCCCGTCCCGGTCGAGCTTGTTGATGAAAGTCATGATGGGCGTGTCGCGCAGCCGGCAGACCTCCATCAGCTTGATGGTGCGCTCCTCGACCCCCTTGGCACAGTCGATCACCATAAGCGCCGAATCCACTGCGGTGAGGGTACGGTAGGTGTCCTCGGAAAAGTCCTCGTGGCCCGGGGTGTCGAGCAGGTTCACGATGCAGTCGCCGTACGGGAACTGCATCACCGAGGAGGTCACCGAGATGCCGCGCTGCTGCTCGAGCCGCATCCAGTCGGAGGTGGCATGGCGCGCCGCCTTGCGGCCCTTGACGGTGCCCGCCATGGTGATGGCGCCACCGAACAGCAGCAGCTTCTCGGTGAGGGTGGTCTTGCCGGCGTCCGGGTGCGAGATGATCGCAAACGTGCGGCGCCGCTCGATCTCGTTGGATGACTCGTTGGTCATTGCTATCGGCTAGGGTCAGCTTCTGCGAGACCGACGGTGCGGCCGGCGAAGCCGGCGGCATCGAGATAGACGTATCCGTCGACGGTCTGGGTGTTCAACAGCGTCCTCAGATGATACTTGGGGTCCGGATCCGAGCGAGTGATGCCGGGAGTAACGACCGGCAGCGGCTCCGGGTTCGGGCTCGTGCTCAGGGCTTCTGTCAGAACCCGGCCGGTGAGCTTGCCGGTAGGATGGAGCGAGAGGCCCAGGATGTGAGCGATGGTCGTACCGATGTCGGCGTTGCTCGCAGGCAGCGGATCGACGAAAGCGGCACGGAAGTCCGGACCACGCGCCGCCATGAAGTTCCAGGTATCCGCGCGGCTGAAGGACCCGTGCATTCCCTGACCCTGCAGCAGGGTTGTGTCGGCGACTTCCGCCGCGCACAACGTCGGTTCGCTGTAGCGACAATCCGCGACGACCCGCGAGGCGAAATTGACGACGATCGCCGGCTGCGGCGTGACGGCGTTCCCACCGCCGAGACCGATTTCCGCCGTCGAAAGCGCACCCGGAATCCGGCCGAAGCGGCTCTCATCGACGAATATCCCGCTGACGTATGCCTTCCCGAGCAGCACGTTGACGATCCTGGCGGCGAGCGTTTTCTGACTGACGGGCGCCCCGGCGCGCGCCGCGGGCCTCGAACCCTGGAGCGACTCCGGCAGGTAAACGAGGTCGGAGCCGCCGTTGGCGGCGACCACGATCTGCGGCTGGTCGGCATCTTCCCCGAGAATGGCGTTCCCGTGTAGCGGGTGCGCGCCCTTCGTCCAATCGAGCTCCCTGCGGGAGTCGTCAGGGTCGAACAACCTGAGCCCCGGTGC
>DASQRV010000386.1:0-2276 GCA_035642735.1 Steroidobacteraceae bacterium | reverse complement strand
CGGCCTTCGAAGACAAGCACGGACCGATCCATCCTTCACTGCGCCAGGGTCTGGTCATGCTGTACGCGTATACTGCGGACGAGAGCGGTGTGCGCCACGGTTTGATCGAGGAAACCGCGGGAGTCAGCGGCGATGACGCCCGCTTCATGTTGGTCACGTGTTCGGCATTCACGAACTACCTCGTCACGCTCTCTGCTGACGCCGGGCACTCTCCGTCCTAGCAGCTTGCGCGTACGACCGCGGCGTCGGGTCACCGACGGTCGGCCTCGCGGGCGATATCAATATGTTGATATACCCTTCGATGTTCATCGCAATCGACCGTCTTGCATTACGCTGCTAGCAAGCGCCGATAACCATAGGAGTCGACATGGACCTGGGAATCGATGGACGTCACGCCCTGGTGACCGGTGCCTCGCGCGGCCTGGGTCGCGCGATCGCGGTGTCGCTCGCGAGCGAAGGCGCGAAGGTCGTCGCCGTCGCGCGCAACCGCGAGCGCCTGGAGGAGCTCGCGGCTTCCACGCCACCCGGGCGCGGATCGATCAGCGTGCGCGCCTGCGACCTCGGCGATGCCGCCGGAATCGCAAGCCTTACAGACATCCTTGCCGAGGTCGATATCCTGGTCCTCAACGGCGGCGGGCCGCCTGCGGGGCCGGTCACCGCGACCACGGATGCGACCTGGAGCGCGCAATTCGAGACCCTGTTTCTGAGTGCGGTGCGCCTCACGCGCCCCGCGCTCGCGGGCATGCGCACGCGCGGCTTCGGTCGGATCATCGCGGTGGTTTCCTCCGCGGTGATTCAGCCGATCCCGAATCTCGGCGTCTCGAACGCGATGCGCCTCGCGCTCGTGGGCTGGGCCAAGACGCTGGCGGGAGAGGTCGCGGGGGCCGGCATCACCGTGAACTGTGTGGCCCCCGGCCGCATCGCGACCGACCGCGTCGCGGAGCTCGATCAGGGTCAGGCGGTGCGCGAAGGGCTCGCTCTCGAGGAGGTGCAGCGGCGCTCGCGCGCGAGCATCCCGGTAGGGCGCTATGGTGACCCGGAGGAATTCGCCGCGGTCGTCACCTTCCTCGCGAGCACGCGTGCCGCCTATATGACGGGCAGCGTCGTCCGGGTCGATGGCGGCCTGATACGGAGCGTATAGCGATCGGCCGCGCGCCGTTAGCCTGGCGCGTGGTGCGCCCGCCAGTGCTCTGCGATGGCGGCCCGGTTGCAGAGCCAGACGCCCTCGTGCCGCTGGATGTGCTCGATGAGGCGCGCCAGCGCGCCAATCCGGCCGGGGCGACCGATGATACGGCCGTGCAGGCCGATGCTCATCATGCGTGGTCGACCTTCGGCTCCCAGGCGGTAGAGCCAGTCGAAGGCATCTCGGCAGTAGGTGAAGAACTCGCCCCCGGTACTGAAATCGCCGCCGCGCTGCAGGCGGCTGTCATTGTTGTCGAAGCTGTAGGGGATAACGAGGTGTCGCTGGCCCGAGACCTCCGTCCAGTAGGGGAGATCATCGTTGTACGCATCGCTGTCATAGAGAAAGCCGCCGAGCTCGACGACGAGGCGCCGCGTGTTGGGGCTCGGGCGTCCGGTGTACCACCCGACCGGCCGGCGTCCGATCATGCGGGTGAGGGTGTCGATGTTGCGCCGCATGTGCGCCCGCTCCACTTCCTCGGGCACGAACTGGTAGTCGACCCAGCGCTCACCGTGGCAGGCGACCTCGAAGCCGCTCTGCACGATCTCGGCGGCGGCTTCCGGATTGCGCTCCAACGCCATGCCGACGGCATACACGGTGGCCGGCGCTCCCGCGTTCTTCAGCACGCGCATGATCTCCCAGAACCCCACGCGGCTGCCGTACTCGAACAGGGACTCGACGTTGAGACTGCGCACGCCCGGGAGAGCCTCGACGGCACCGAGATCGGTCAGCACCGACTCCGAGTGAGAGTCCCCGTGCAGCACGCAAGCCTCGCCGCCTTCTTCATAGTTGAGCACCAGGGAGACCGCAATGCGCGCCTCCCCGGGCCAGTGCGGGTGAGGGGGACGTGAACCGTAGCCGATGAGATCGCGTGGGTAGGGGTCTGTGGGGCTCATGTGGGTTGCCGTGTGGTCGAGTTGCGCTCGGCCGCAATCCAGTCCATGTAGGCATGCAGTGCTTCGCGCATGGGGCGCGGCCTCCAGCCGGTCTCAGCGCCGAGGCGCGAGATGTCGTACGCACCCCACATCCCGTCGCTCAGGGCCGGGTCCTGCAGGATGTCGGCCTGCTCCGCCGGCACGACCTCGGCGCGAAAGCC
>DASQRV010000385.1:0-5086 GCA_035642735.1 Steroidobacteraceae bacterium | reverse complement strand
GCGGTGCGCGCCTCGCCGGCGCCGAGCTCCGCGAGCGTGCGATTCGCGGTCTCCCAGTTGACCAGCTCCTCGAGGAAGGCGCTGACGTACGCGCTGCGGCGATTCTGATGATCGAGGTAGTAGGCGTGCTCCCACAGATCGAGCGCGAGGAGCGGCACGTCCCCGCGCACCAGCGGCGTACCGGCGTTGCTGGTGGTGACGATCTCCAGTGTCCCGGCGCGCCACACGAGCCACAACCAGCCGCTGCCGAAGTGAGCGCTGGCGACGTCGGTGAACTCGCGCGCGAAGCGATCGTGCGAGCCGAAGCGCTCCCGCAGCCGCTCGCCGACGAGCCCGGTGGCCGGGCCGCCACCGCTCGGATGCATCGAGTTCCAGTACAGGTTGTGGTTGTAAACTTCCGCAGCGTAACGATACAGCCCGTGCTGTGCCGGGTTGCGCTCGGTCACGCGGATCAGCTCGACGAGACCGAGCGGCTCGAGCTCGGTGCCGCGCACCAGCGCCACCATGCGGTCGAAGCACACGCGCTGATGGCGCAGGAAGTGGAACACCAGGGTGTCGCGCGAGACCGCCGGCTCAAGGTCGACGAAGTTGTACGGCATCGCGGGCGACTCGATGTTCATGCGGCGTCCTTCCTGCATGTGAAGCTCGAAGCGAAAATAATTTGACTGATTGACCGCTGCACTGGTTCCGCAGCCGCAAGGCTCCACTAGAACTTCAATACGCCCACTGCTCGCCATGCGCAAGAGGACGATCGCGAAAGCTGTGTCGCCCGTTTTTCTGTCAACGTCCTCGCGCGTGTGATCGTGCGCGGGGGCGCGCTGTACCACTGCGCCGGCTCGTAGGGATGGCGTGGCCTGAGCTCGGACTTGTCGGTGTCCGCTTGCGCGGTGCGTCCCAGGGTCTCCAGGAATTTCCGTAACTTGCCGCCCGTGTTCGCTCACCGCGCGATGAGCGTGAATTCCTGGGGTGCCTTTTCAGCTCGCCGCCGCGGCGAGAGCGTGGGTGAGATCGGCGATCAGGTCGTCGGTGTCCTCGAGGCCGATCGAGAGGCGGATCGTTCCATCCGTGATGGCCGACAGCCGCTGCAGCTCCGCGTCGCGCTCGCGGCCCCCCATCATTTGCGCGGTCAACACGAGCGACTCGGTGGATCCGAGGCTGGCGGTGCGCGCGAACAGCTTCAGTGTGTCCGCGAAACGACGCGCCGCGGCCGCACCGCCCCTCAGGTCGAAACTGACGATGCTGCCGAAATCCTGCATCTGCCGGGCGGCGAGCGCGTGTTGCGGGTGCGTTGGGAGACCCGGGTAGTGCATGCGCGCAACGGCCGGATGGTCGGCGAGGAACTGCGCGATGCGCAGCGCGCTGGCGCACTCGGCCCGATAACGCACGAAGTAGGTCTTGAGACCCCGCAGGATGAGCCACGCGGCGTGCGGATCGAGCGTCCCGCCCAGGGCGCCGAAGTCGGTGCGCAGGGCACGGATCAGCTCGCCGCGTGCGATCACCGCCCCACCCATCACATCGCCGGTCCCGGAGGCGTACTTGGTGAGACTGTGCAGGTACACGTCGACCTCGTAGCCACCATGCTGGTGGAAGCCTGCAAAGGTGTTGTCGAGCACGCTGAGCGCACCGGCAGCGCGGGCGAGGCGCGTGAGAGCGGCGATATCGGCGATCTTGGTGACCGGATTGGTCGGACTCTCGAAGATCAGCAGGCGCGTTGGCCGAGCCGCGAGCGTGCGCTCCACCCCGGCGAGATCCTCGATGGACAGCAGCGTGTGGGTGACGCCGAAGCGGCCGAGGATGCGGCGGATGAGGTAGCGCGTCGGGTTATAGCTCTCGATGAAGCCGATGATGTGATCGCCCTGGCTGGTCAGCGCGAGCAGCGCCTGCGAGATGGCCGCCACCCCCGAGGCGGTGACCAGGCAGTCATCGCGCCCCTGCAGCTCGGCGAGCAGCAGCTCCAGCTGGCGGGTCGTCGGGTTCGAAGCGCGCGAGTAGTAGAACCCGGGGCGCTCGCCGCGCAGGTAGCGCTCGGTCTCCTCGACCGTGTCGAACTCGAACTTCACCGACTGATAGATCGGGGCCACGACCGGATGATTGTCCGGTGCCAGCCCGGTGGCGGGTGGATGATTGACGCGCGTGGTTTTCTTCATGGTCGCGGCGGGGGGTCCTCGACCTCGAGGATGAAGCGGTCGGCATCGAGATGCGCGGGAAACTTCTCGCGGAACTCAATGAGCGGCTCGCGCGGCAGCGGTACGGTGAGGAGCGCCGGCCCATCGCCGGCATCGGCGAGCGTGCGGCCCCGGAAGTCGATGGCGGCGCTGTCACCGGCGTACGGCACGCCCTTCCCGTCACTGCCTACGCGGTTGACGCCGACCACGTAGGCCTGATTCTCGATGGCGCGTGCGCGCAGCAGCTGCCGCCAGGCATCCGCGCGCGCCGCAGGCCAGTTCGCCACGTACAGCAGCAGGTCGTAGTCGAGGCCGGGGCGGCGGCGGCTCCACACCGGGAAGCGCAGGTCGTAGCAGACGAGCGGACACACGTTGAAACCGCGAAAGGCCACGCTCCAGGCCGCGCGCCCCGCCGCGAAGTGCTCGTGCTCGCGTCCCATGCGGAAGAGGTGGCGCTTGTCGTAGTAGCGCAGCTCTCCCGCCGGGGATGCCCACAACAGCCGGTTGTAGTAGCGCCCCCCCTCGAGGGTGATGACGCTGCCCGTGATCACCGCATCGAGCGACCTGGCGAGCTGCGCGAGCCATTCGCTCGTCTCGCCGCCCGGCGGCTCGGCCTGCCGCTCGACTTCCATGCTGAATCCGGTGGTGAACGTCTCCGGCAGCACCACCAGGTCGGTCTGCCCGGCAAGCGGGCGCAGCAGCTCGGCGAAGCGCGCGCGGTTGGCGGCGCGGTCGTGCCAGAGAAGTGGCTGCTGCACGAGCGAGACACGCAGTGTGCTCAAGGCTCAGTCTCCTCCGGCGCGTGCGGCGAACGCGTTGAGCCGGGCGGCGGCCTCATCGAGCGTGCTGTCACGCTTGGCGATGCACAGCCGCACGAAGGTGAGCGGCTCGGGCTCGGCGTAGAAGGGCGAGAGCGGAATGGTCGCCACGCGCGCCTCGGTCAGCAGCCGCTCGGCAAAAGAACGATCGTCCCGGGAGCCGAACGCCGCGAAGTCGAGCAGCTGGAAATACGTCCCCTGCGCGGGCGGCAGCACGAAGCCGGAGGCCACGAGAGCACGGCGCAGGCGATCGCGCTTCGCCTGGAAGAACGCCGCCAGTCCCTCGCCGCACCGCGGCTGCTCGCCGAGATAGCGGGCGATCGCGTGCTGCAGCGGGTGAGAGATGCTGAAGGTGTTGAACTGATGGACCTTGCGCAGCTCGCGCGTGAGCTTCGCCGTCGCGACGCAGTAGCCGACACGGAGCCCCGTGGCGTGTAGCGTCTTGCCGAAGGAGAACACGGCGAAGCTGCGCGCAGCGAGCTCCGGGTGCGCGAGCACGGAGGCGTGCCGCGCGCCATCGAACACCACGTGCTCGTACACCTCATCGGAGAGCACGAGGATGTCGCGCCCGGCGATGAGGCGCGCGAGCTCATCGAGGTCGGCCGCGCTCGCGGTGCTGCAGGCGGGGTTGTGTGGGCTGTTGAAGAACACCAGGCGCGTGCGGGGGCCGAGCGCCCGACGCACGCGGTCCCAGTCGTAGCGAAAGTGCGGCTGCACGAGCGGCACGCGGATGCAGCGTCCCCCGGCGAGCCGCACCGCCGGCTCGTACGAATCGTAGGCGGGATCGAAGGCGATCGCCTCATCGCCTGCGCCGATGACCGCCTGCACCGCCGAGTAGATCGCTTCGGTCGCGCCGAGCGTAATGGTCACCTCCGCTTCTGCATCGACCCGCAGGCCGTAGGAGCCGAGAAGCTTTGCGGCAATGCGCTCGCGCAGCGCCGGCAGGCCCTCCATGGGCGCGTACTGGTTGTGTCCGGCGTTCATGGCCTCGGCCACGAGCTCGGTGAGCCGCGGGTCGATGTCGTAATCGGGGAAGCCCTGCCCCAGGTTGAGCGCATCGAGCTCGCGCGCGCGGCGCGACATGACCGTGAAGATCGTGGTGCCCACGTCCTCGAGCTTGCCGCTCACGGAAGGCTCAGGGCCCTTCGCCGGATGTGGCGGCGGCGAGCGCGGCGCCGACCACGCCCGCCTGGTTGGCGAAAAGCGCCGGCCGTATCTCGGCGGGCGAGCGCAGCAGCGGCGCGAACTCGCTGAAGCGCTCACTCACGGCACCACCGAGGATGAACACATCCGGCCACAGCAGCTGGTACAGCGCATCCAGATACTCGTTTACGCGCGCGATCCAGCCGGGGAAGTCGAGGCCGGCAACGGTACGCGTTTGCGCCGAGGCCCATTTCTCCGCGTCCATGCCCCGTAACTCGAGATGCCCGAGCTCGGTGTTCGCAAACAGCTTCCCGCCGGTGAAGAGCGCGGTACCGATGCCGGTGCCGAAGGTGAGCATGATGACCGTGCCGGTGCAATCGCGGCCGCTGCCGAAGCGCATCTCGGCGATGCCGGCGGCGTCGGCGTCGTTCAGCATCAGCACCGGACGGCCGAGCGCCTGCGCGGCGAGCGACTCGCCATTGGCGCCGATCCAGCTGTGATCGATGTTGGCGGCCGTGAACGCCGTGCCACCCTTGATGACGCTCGGGAACGCTACCCCGGCCCGACCGCGGACGCCGTCGAGCCGCGCGGCGAGAGACGCCAGCACCGGCATCAGGGACGCGGGCGTGCACGGACGCGGCGTCGGTGCCGAGATGAGCTCACCCAGCACGTTGCCGCGCTGTACATCGACCCCCCCGGCCTTGACGGAGGATCCCCCGACATCGATGCCCAGTACTTCAGCCGTCATGTGTGCACCGCCTTGTCGCGCTCACAGGTTGGCCGCCGCCGCCTGCTGCCGGTCGCGCTCCCGCCGCCGCTCGCGGTAACGCATCCATACCGTGGAGAGCGCGATACCGGTCGCCACGATGAGGACCATGATGGTGGCGAGGGCATTGACGTCCGGCGTCACGCCGAAGCGCACCTTCGAGAAAATGACCATGGGCAACGTGCTCGACCCGG
>DASQRV010000384.1:0-6882 GCA_035642735.1 Steroidobacteraceae bacterium | reverse complement strand
ATTGCGCACGAAGGACTGATCGATCTTCAGCGTGCCGATCGGGAATTGCTGCAGTGCCGACAGCGAGGAGTAGCCGGTGCCGAAGTCATCGATCGAGAGGTGCAGGCCCATGGCGTACAGCTCATCGAGCAGGCGGACGGTGCGCTGCGGATCGGCCATCAGCGTCGTCTCGGTGATCTCCAGCTCGAAGGCGGTTGGGGACACGTGGTGGTGGCGGAACACCGAGCGGCAGCGCAGGATGAAGCTCGCCTGGCGCAGCTGCTTGAGCGAGAGATTCAGCGAAATGCGTCCCGGGTCCCCGCCCTGGGCCTGCATCTGGCGATAGTCGAGACACACCCGGTTCAGCACCCATTCGCCGATGTCGAGGATGAGGTTGGTCTCCTCGGCGAGCGGTATGAAGTGCGAGGGTGGGATGTCGCCATGCCCCGGCAGTCGCCAGCGCAGCAGCGCCTCCGCGCCGCTGATGCGCCCGGTGCGGAGGTCGACCTTCGGCTGGTAGCGGATCTCCAGCTCATCGCGCTCGAGCGCGCGGCGCAGTTTGCTCTTGAGCATGAGCCGCTCGACCGCCGCGGCATTCATCTCCGGCGAATAGAAGGCGAAGGTGTTGCCGCCGTTCTGCTTGGAGTAGTACATCGCCGCGTCCGCGTTGCGGATCAGGTCGATGACGTTCTCCGCATCGCGCGGGCAGAAGGCGATACCGACGCTCGCAGTGAGGAACACCTCGTGCTGATTCAGCTGGAAGGGCCGGCTCACCTCCGTGAGCAGCGCGCGCGCCAGCTGGGCGATCGGGCCGCGGTTGTCGGTATCGGCCGGCAGCGCTTCCACGAACAGCGCGAACTCGTCCCCCGCCAGGCGGCCGACCACGGTCTCGCGCGGCACCGCGCGCGTCAGCCGCTCGGCGAGCACCTCGAGCACGCGGTCGCCGGCGCCATGACCGAAGGTGTCGTTGACCTCCTTGAAGCGGTCCATGTCGAGGTACAGCACCGCGACCACCTGTCCGGAGCGCAGTGCGCGCGCGATGGTCTGCTGCAGCACGTGGTGGAACTGCATGCGGTTGGGAATCTTGGTGAGGGCGTCGTAGCGGGCCAGGTAGCGGATGCGGCGCTCGGCACGCTTGCGATCGGTGATGTTGCGCGCGACGAAGATGTTGCCCTGGAACTGCGGGTCGTCGCTGTCGATGCGCGAGCCGGTGAAGGACACCGGGATGGTCTGGCCGGCGCGGGTGCGCACCACGGTCTCGCGCGTCTCCTGCGCCGCCTGCAGCAGGTCGAAGCCGGCGCGCTCGCGCTCCTCCAGCACCGCGAGGATGCTGCGCCCGAGCAGCTCCTCCGCGCCGTAGCCGAGCAGCTTGCAGGCGGCGGCGTTGGCGACCTTGATGACCCCGTCGGGCGAGGTGACGAACACCGCATCGGTCATGCTGTTGAGTACGCTGTGCAGGTAGCTCTTGTTGACGGTCGACTGGCGCAGCCGGCCACGCATGCGCTCGAGCGCCTGTTGCAGGTCGGCGAGCACGTCGCGCCGCTCGACCTCGACCGGGCGGGTGTAATCGCCCTGGCCGATGCGCTCGGCGCTGCGGATGAGGGAGTCGAGCGGACGCTGCAGGTGACTCACGGCACGCCACATCAGCGCCGCGGCGATCAGCGCGCCGCTCGCGCCGACGGCGAGCGCGAGCCACCAGGTGAGCCGGGCGCGCTGCGCGGTCGCCTGCTCGACGCGCGCGGTGAGGCCGACGCCCGCAACCGGGGCGGCCTGGTCCAGCACCACGGTGAGCGTGCCGAGTGCCTTGGGGGTTGCGGCGCCGGGGATGCTCTGGGCCGCGGCTGTGATCTTCGCCGACGCCTGGGTGGTGAGGCTGCCCGCCACGGCGGCTGCCTCGCGGTGCCAGCTGTAGAGCGCCCGGCCGCCGCTCCCGGTCAGGGTGATCGCGGCGAGGGTCGCGTCATCGGTGAAGGGCTGCAGCCGCCGGGCGATGTCAGCGGAGTCACCGGCGCGCACCGCGTCCGCGACCGCGTCGGCGCCGTGCGCCGCGATGCTGCTCGCCCGCGCTTCGAGCTCAGGACCCAGGCGCTCGCGCGCGGCGTGCTCGGCGAGCGCCGTGAGCGAGCGCGCATCGGCGGCGTACCGCACCACGAACAGCGCGGCCACCGCGGCCGCAGCGAGCAGCACGACCAGAAAACTGGCAATGGCGTATTTCAGCCTGAAAGTGGCCGCTGTCACCTATCCGCCGCGCGTTCAATCCCCCGAGAGCGACGATATTAACCGCCGCTCGGGACCTGACGCTACGGGCAGCGCGGGCTCAGTTGCCGGACCAGACTCTCTTTATATGTCCCAGCATGAGGCCGCGCATGGTGGCCATGGGATCGGCGGTCGCGGCAAAGATGGGCGGCCGCCGGCGCAGCAGCTGCCAGCTCTCGCTGCGCAGCACCTGCCGCAGGTAGTCGAGGTTGCGGTCGATCGCCTCGAGGTAGGGATTGTGCCCGGCGTAGAGGATCTCCAGGTAGCGGTAGGCTCCGTGGAAATCCCCATCGAGACGCTTCTCGCGCACGTCGCTCACGAACTCCGGCGTCTGCCGCAGCAGATCCAGTCCCGAAGCATATTTCACCTGCGGACCCTGATCGCTCACCGGCAGCGCCACCCCACCCAGGACGAACTCGGCGTACAGACGGTCGCGGCACTTCTCGAGATAACAGCGATCGGCCATCTGGGCGATCATGTCGGCGGTGCCGAGCAGGTGACCGAGACTGATGTCGCGGGGGTCGGCGACGCGCGACTCGATCTGCTCGAACGGCATCTCGTAGCCGGTGAAGTGGATGATGTCGCTTGCGACCGGCACCCAGGCGCCGAAGCCGAGCACCGGCAGGTATTCCTCGAGGAAACGGGCGCCGCGTGAGACGTGCGTGCGGGTGAACTCGGCGCCGTTCTGCGACTCGTGGTCGTCGGCGCGGCGCAGGTAGCCGACATCGTGAAAGAGCCCGGTGACGAGCCCGACGGTGGCGCGCGCCCCGCCGAGACGACGCTCCTCCTCCTGCTGCCGCTCGTAACCGACGATGAGCCGGGCGAGCGCCAGTGTTATGTCGAGTGTGTGCTGGCGGTCGTGGTAGACGGTATCGACGCCGTGATAGCCCAGCACCTCGCCGGCAAACAGCCGCTCGAAGTGGGTGAAGGCGCGGCGCAGCGGCTCGAGCGACATCCCCGGCCAGGTGGGGCGATAGAGCGCCTCCACCGCAGCGAGCACCGCTCGCGGCGAGCTCACCTGCACGCTGTTGGTTACATCGAAGTCACTGCGCCGGGTGTTGGTCATTTATTATGTTGGAGGCTCGGCTGCGAGCTCTCGCGACCTTTCCCCTGAGGCTACCAGATCAATAACTTATTAAACATTTTAGACACACCCGGAAATTGTGCGCCGCGACGCGGCGCACACTTCAATAGATCCGCAGCCCGCCGTACTTGCGGCGTATGTGCCGGTCGAGCGTCAGTGCGCCAAGACCGAAGCCGGCGCCAAAGGCGATGACTGCGGCGGCGAGCATCCAGGGCCATGAAGGCCGCGCTCGTTCCTCGCCGGCGCTGAACAGCGCCCCGGGCGCTGGCGCGGCTGGATCTTCCGCCGCCTGGCGCGGCGTGGCGGGCGAGGCCGTTGCGCCGCTGCCGGCGGTACTCACCACGGCTCCCGCGGCAGCCGGCGCCGCGGCCGGGTGCAGCTGGGTCTTGACAGCGCTCAGCTCGTCGTTGAGACGGGCAACCTCCGCATCGCGCTGCGCGAGCCGTACCCGCAGCGGCTCATCCGCCGAGAGGTAGGCAGCACGTACCCAGCCCTCGAGCCCGTTCGCGAGACGTACGCGCACCTCATCGCCGGCGTGCTCGAGCGCCTCGACGCGATCGCCACTGCGCAGTGTCGCGACGCGCTCACCGCCCGCGTCCGCGGTGCTGCTCACGCCGACCACCAGCTGCTCGATCACGTAGAGCGACTCGGCATGCAGCACCGCGGTAGCCGCGAGCCCTGACACCAACAGGAGCGCGACTCCCCGCGCGCCGCTGCCCGCGCGCATCACGCCGGCTCGCCCGCGCCGTCGGCGTCGTACTGCTTGGGGGCGGCGCGCTCGATGCCGTGTTGCTTCAGCAGCGCCCGCACGTCCGGGCGGCGACCGCGGAATTCGACGAACGCGTCCAGTGCGTCACGGCTGCCGCCGCGGCTGAGGATGGCGTCGAGGAAGCGCTGCGCGGTCGAACGATCGAATACACCGCTTTCCTCGAAGGCGGCGAAGGCGTCCGCGGCCAGCACTTCCGCCCACTTGTAGCTGTAGTAGCCGGCGGCATAACCGCCGGCGAAGATGTGTCCGAAGCTGTTGGGGAAGCGATTCCATTCCGGCACCGGTACTACCGCCACCTCCTCGCGCACCTCGTGCAGGATCGCGAGGATGCGGCCGCCGCGCTCGGGTGAGTACTCGGTGTGGATGCGGAAGTCGAAGAGCGCGAACTCGAGCTGCCGCATCATCGAGACACCGGCGTGGAAGCTGCGTGTGGCGATCAGCCGTCGCTGCTGGTCGGCGGGCAGCGGCGCGCCGCTCGCGACATGCCCGGAGATGCGCTGCAGCACCTCCGGATTCCAGGCGTAGTTCTCGAGGAACTGGCTCGGCAGCTCCACTGCGTCCCAGGCGACGCCGTTGATCCCGGCGATGCTCGGGTAGTCGACCCTGGTGAGCAGATGGTGCAGCCCGTGGCCAAACTCGTGAAAAAGCGTTACCACGTCATCGTGAGTGAGGAGCGCCGGCCGCTCCCGGCCCGGCGGCAGAAAGTTGCACACCAGATAGGCGACCGGCAGCGCCGCACCGGAGGCGAGACGCTTGCGACCGATGCACTCGTCCATCCAGGCGCCGCTGCGCTTGCTGGGGCGCGCGTAGGCGTCGAGGTAGAAGCTGCCGACCGGCTCGCCGGAGGCGGCAGCAATCTCGAAGAAGCGTACATCCGGGTGCCAGGCCGGCGCACCGGCGCGCTCGCGGATGCGCACGCCGAAGAGCCGCTCGGCGACGTCGAAGAGTCCTGCGAGCACCCGCGGCAGCGGGAAGTAGGGCCGCAGCTCCTCCTGCGAGACGCGGAAGCGCTCGCGCTGCAGCCGCTCGGCGTAGAACCCCACATCCCACGCCGCGAGCCTGCGTCCGGCGAACGCCTCGAGCTCGGCAAACTCGGCCTGCGCCGCGCCGCGTGCGGCGGCGGCGAGCTCGTGCAGGAAGCCGAGCACCTCATCGACGCTGTGCGCCATGCGTGTCGCCAGGGCGTACTGCGCATAGTTCGGGAAACCGAGCAGGAGCGCCGCTTCGTGCCGCCGTTTGAGGATCTCCTCCATCGCCGCCGTGTTGTCCCAGCGGTCGGCCAACGGGCCGCGATCGGAGGCGCGCGTGGTCCAGGCTTCGTAGAAGGCGCGGCGCAGCTCGGCCGACTCGGCGTCGGTGACGACGGCGACGTAGGTCGGCTGGTCGAGGCGCAGGATCCAGCCCGCCGCCCGCTGCTCCGCAGCACGCCGGCGCGCCTGTTCGATCAGCATCTCGTTCAGGCCACGCAACTCGTCCGGATCGGTTACGTGCCGGCTCCAGGCGTTGGTGGCATCGAGCACGTTCTCCTCGAACTTCGCCTGCAGTTGCGCCAGCTCCAGCATCGCCGTCTTGAAGCGCTCCTTGCGCTCGGGCGGCAGCCCGACCCCGGCGAGGCGGAAGTCGCGCACCGCGTGCTCGATCACCCGCCGCTGCACCGGGCCGAGCGCTGCGCCCTCCTGCTCGGCGATGGTGCGATAGGCGCGGTAGAGCGGCTCGCTCTGCGCCAGGTCCGTCTGGTAGGCCGAGAGCAGCGGCAGGCAGGCGTTGTAACCGGCCCGCAGCGCCTCGGAGTTCACCACCGCGTTCAGATGGCTCACCGGCGACCAGGTGCGGGCGATGAGGTGGTGCAGCTCCTCGAGCGGCTCGACCACGGTGGCGAAAGTCGGGGCGGCGAGCGTCGCGAGCTCACCGATGCGCGCGCGGTTCTCGCTCAGCTGCTCGCGCACCGCCGGCTCGACATGCTCCGGGCGGATCCGCGTGAACTGCGGCAGAGCGTCCCGATCGAGCAGGGGATTGTCCATGCACACGCCTCATCCCGGCGAACGGCCGCCATTGTAGAGGCCACTCCGCTAAGCCACCCCAAAAAATTGCGCTTGACATGCCCAGTGAGCTCACACCGTCCACCCAGATGCGCAATTTCTTGGGGACCCCGGCCTTGCGCCTGCCGTGGTCGATGAGCTCGCCGCGGCCGCCACGACGCGCAATTTGGTGCCGACCCCGGAGACCACCCCAAGAAATTGCGCTTGCCGCGAACGATGAGCTTGCAGCGTTCGGCAAGATGCGCAATTTCATGGGGACCCCGGCGTCGGTCCTCATCTCGCGCGCCTGTCTTCGATAACATGGGCAGGCACGGAGACCACTGTCATGATGGAAAAATTCGACCTGGTGGTGATCGGCGGCGGCAGCGGCGGGCTCGCCGCAGCCCAGCGCGCCGCCGAATACGGGGCAAAGGTGGTGCTGGCGGAGGTCGGCAGGCTCGGCGGCACCTGCGTCAACGTCGGCTGCGTCCCGAAGAAGATCATGTGGAACGCCGCCGAGCTCGGCAGCGCGCAACACGACGCGCTCGATTACGGCTTGAAGCTCGAGGCGCACGGGGTCGACTGGGGTGCACTGAAAGCCAGGCGCGACGCCTACATCGAGCGACTGAACGGCATCTACGCCGCCAACCTCGCGAAACGCAGCGTCGAGCTGGTGCGCGCGCACGCCAGTTTCGTCGATGCACATACCGTGAGCGCGGGAGGCCGCCTGCTGCGCGCCGATCACATCTTCATCGCCACCGGCAGCCGGGCGCGCC
>DASQRV010000383.1:0-2737 GCA_035642735.1 Steroidobacteraceae bacterium | reverse complement strand
GCACTCGAGGGGGTTTCGGTGATCGACCGCACCGTGCTCGGTGAGGCGCGCGCCGCCGCCGAGCGCATCCACGTCTCCGAGGCCCTCGGCGGCTACCTGCTCGATCTCGCCGCCGCGACCCGCGAGCATCCGCGCCTCGCGCTCGGGCTCTCGACGCGTGGGGTGCTGGCGCTGCTCAAGGCGGCACGGGTCGTGGCCGGATTGCGGGCGGGCGAGTTCGTGACGCCCGACGATGTCAAGCAGGTGGCGCCCTGGATCCTCGCGCACCGCCTGGTGCTGACTCCGGAAGCCACCCTCGAGGGTGTCAGCGACGCGCAGGTGGTGCAGGGTCTGCTCGCGACGACCCCGGTGCCGCGCTGAAGGAGCGCGCGGTGCATCTCGCCCGGCGCAGTTACCTCTTCATCGTGCTGACGGCGGTGATCGCGATCGGCGGCATCTGGTCGAGCGATCGGCAGTTGGCACACCTGTGGCGAGTGCCCGCCGCATTGCTGCTGCTCGGGCTTGCGTTCGAAGGCGTGACGGTGCGCCGCCTGCGGCCTCTCGCCCGCATCGACACGCCGACGCCAGCGTTCCTCGGCAGGCCGCAGCGGGCGGCGTTCGTGTTCACTAACCGCGCCTCGCGGCCGCTGTCACTCGAGTATGCGCCGGCGACACCGGCCGGATTCGAGGCGACGCGGGCCGTGCGGCGCCTGACGGTGCCGCCGCGCGCCGCGCACGCGGATGCGCTGCAGCTGCTGCCGGTGCGACTCGGGCCGCAGTTCTGGCCCGGGCTGCCGGCGCGGCTGCGCGGTGCGCTGGCGCTCGCCTGGTGGGATGCCACGCTGCAGCCGCAGGCGCGCTGCCAGGTGGCACCTGACACGCTGCGGGGCAACGCCCGCGCGCGCGGCCTCGCGAGCGGTGCCCGGGCGCGCCGCATCGCCGGGGCGGGACAGGAGCTGTACCAGCTGCGCGCCTACGTGCGCGGCGATCCGCTCACCCGCATCGACTGGAAGGCCACCGCCCGCAGCACCGCGCTCATCAGCCGCGACTACAGCGAGGACCAGCATCTCGACATCCTGGTCGCGATCGACGCCGGTCGCCTGAGCCGCGTGCGCGCCGGCGCGCTCGACCGTCTCGCGCTCTACAGCAACGCCGCGGCACGTCTGGCGGAGATCGTCACCCACAACGACGACCGCATCGGGCTGATCGTGTACGCCGAGCGGGTGCTCGCCAGCGTCCCACCCGCGCGCGGGCTGCCGGCGGTGGCGCGCCTGCGTAACACGCTGGCGCAGCTCGCGGTGCAGGCGGCGGAATCGGATCCCCTGTCGGCCGCCATCGCGATCCGCAATCTGCTGCGGCAGCGCGCGCTCATCGTGCTGCTGACGGATCTCGACGATGCCAACATCGCGGCAGCGCTCGCGCGGGCGGTGCGCCTGCTGGCGCCGCCGCATCTGGTGCTGGTCGCCGGCGTGCACAGCGGTGAGATCGAGGCCCTCGCGCACAGCGAGGCGCGCGCATGGCCGGATCCGTGGATCGCTCTCGCGGCGGCCGAGCACGAGCAGCGCGCCGCGCGGCAACGCCGGTTGCTGCAGCGGCTCGGTGCGCCGGTGGTGGCCGCCCCGTCCGAGCGCCTGGAAGGCGCGCTGTTCGAGCGCTACGAGGCGCTGCGGCGCTCGCGGCGGGTCTAGGCGGAAGCGAGCGGCGCGGCCGGCGCGCGCTTCGCAAACAGCCGACCGGTGAGGAACGCCACCATCAGGCACCAGTAGCCCACCCCGATCAGGACGCGCGTCGCCAGCGAGAAGCGCGGATCGGGGGAGATGAAGCCTTCGATCAATGCCGAGCCCGCGAGCAGCACGGCACACGAGACCAACACCGGGACGGTGCGCAGCGCTGCCGCCTGGAACGACTCGAGCCGGCCGCCGCTGCCGGGCCGGATGAGCGCCTCGCCGATGGCGGCGCCAGCCGCTCCCGACAGACACATGACCGACAGCTCGACGCAGCCGTGCGCGACGATGAAGCGGAACAACGCGCCGGCGAGCCCGTGCTGGCCCACGAAGGCGAACATCGCCCCGAGCATCAGGCCGTTGAGGCCGAGAATGTAGAGCGTACCCAGGCCGAACAGGAACCCGAGGCAGTAGGCAAACAGGCTCACCACGATGTTGTTGGTGAGAATCTGCACCGAGAGGACGGAGGAGGGCACGACGTTCAGCAGACCCTGCGTCCAGAGCTGGCCGCGCTCGACGCTCGCAATGCAGTCGGGTGAGGCGAACAGCGCGATGAGCTCGGGATAGCGGTGCACCAGCGCGTAACCGGCGCACGCCGCCAGCACGAAAATGAGCGTCGTCCAGGCAAGGTAGGGCGCGAGCCAGCGCACCGCGCTCGGGGTCTCCTCGAGCAACAGCCGGCGCAGTGCGCTGCCGGCGCGCCAGGCGCCGTGGTGCAATGTGGCATGCGTGTGTGCGTAGGCGCTCTCGAGATACTGCCGCGTGCGGCTCGCGGGCATGAGGGCGCGCGCCCGCGCGAGATCGTGCGCCAGCAGCCGATAGTCATCCGCGAGGCGTGCCGCGTCGCTGGCGTCATCGCTGCGCCCGTGGGCGAATCTGCGGGCGCGCGCGTCGGCCGCCTGCCACTCGCGCGCGCGTGCGAGCAGCGCGGCCGCGAGCGCCTGGTCCCGTGCGGCGGCCTTGGCGCTATCTGCCACCCGCGCCACCCGCGAGGCGCTCGAGCCGCGAGCGCCACTCGAGCTCATCGGCCTCGC
>DASQRV010000382.1:0-5692 GCA_035642735.1 Steroidobacteraceae bacterium | reverse complement strand
CGCCGACACCAAGGAGAGCAAGGAGGCGAAGCCCGCCGCGGCCAAGCCTGCCACGGGCGCTGCCGCGGGGGCCGGCGCGGGCCGCAGTCACGCGACGCCGGCGCGGAGTACCGCGAGACGCCGGCCCGCGCGCGCTGTGAGTAAAGGGAGGACCCGTAAGCCGCGGCGCTAGTGTGATGAACGGGACCGGTACCACGAGGAAGTGGAAGTGGAACCTGCGGCGCTACCTGGTCGCGGGCGTCCTCGTTTGGCTGCCCATAATCGCGACCGTCTGGTTCGTGAACGCCATACTTCACCTCATGGACCTTACGCTCAGGGTCCTGCCCGCGGCCTTCCGGCCGGAGGCGCTGGTGGGATTCCCGCTGCCCGGGGTCGGGGCACTGTTCGCACTGATCGTGCTGCTGCTCACCGGGCTCCTGGTGACGAACCTCATCGGCCGGCGGCTCGTCATCTGGGGCGAGGACCTGCTCAACCGCATCCCGGTGGTGCGCACCGTGTATGGCGGCGTCAAGAGCTTCGCCGAGAGCGTCTTCTCCCAGTCCAAGGCTTTCCGCAAGGTGGTGGTGATCCAGTACCCGCGCACCGGTGTCTGGAGCATCGGCTTCCTCACCGCGGAGGATGTGCCGGAAGTGAGTGAAAGGCTGCGTGAGCCGCACGTGGCGGTCTACATCTCCTCGGCGCTCAATGCCACTGCGGGGTATCTGGTGATCGTGCCCCGCCGGGACGTGGTGGAGCTCGACATGTCGGTGGATGCGGCCATGAAGATGATCATCACCTGCGGGGTGGTGGTGCCCCCGGCCGTTGCCGGAGCGCCGCCGCTCGCCAAGCCCGCGGCGTGAGGGACCCATGCACGCCATGCGGCTGCTCGCGCACGGTGCACCGCTCGCTCTCTCCGAGCTCAGGCTGCCGCCCCCGGCTGCCGGGGAGCTGTTGATCCGGGTCGAGGCCTGCGGCGTGTGCCGTACGGATCTGCACCTCATCGATGGCGAGCTGCCGGACATCCACTACCCGGTCACCCCGGGGCACGAGATCGTCGGGGTCGTGATCGGAGCCGGGGCCGCGGAGATGCGCTTTGCCATCGGCGACCGGGTCGGGGTGCCGTGGCTCGCGTGGACCTGCGGCGTGTGCCCGTACTGCCTCGCCGGGCAGGAGAATCTCTGTATCCGGGCGCGTTTCACCGGCTACAGCCGCGACGGCGGCTATGCGCAGGAGGTGCTCGCGGACGCGCGCTCTTGCCTGCCCTTGCCGGCCGACGTCCCGGCCGCACGGCTGGCACCGCTCCTGTGTGCGGGGCTCATCGGCTACCGCGCCTACCGCAAGGCCGGTGACGCCGCAAATCTCGGCCTCTACGGCTTCGGTGCTGCCGCGCACCTCCTCGTACAGGTCGCCCGACACGAGGGACGGCGGGTGTTCGCGTTCACGCGCGAGGAGGACCTCGAGGGACAGGCCTTCGCGCGCTCCCTCGGGGCGGTGTGGGCCGGCTCATCCGCCGAGCGCCCGCCGCAGGAGCTCGATGCCGCGATCCTCTTTGCGCCGGTCGGCGCACTCATTCCGACGGCACTCGCCGCTGTGCGGCCGGGCGGCCGCGTGGTGTGCGCCGGCATTCACATGAGCGATGTGCCCGGCTTCCCGTACCACCTGCTGTGGGGCGAGCGCTCGGTGGCCTCCGTCGCCAACCTCACCCGCGCCGACGGTGAGGAGTTCATCCGGCTCGCCGCACGCCTCGGACTCGCGGCCACGGTGGAGCGCTTTGCGCTCGAGGATGCGAACCGCGCCCTGGAGCGGCTCCGCAGCGGCGCCCTGAAGGGTGCTGCAGTGCTGGAGATGGCGCGAGAGTGAGCTTCGATTTGTCGAACCGAAGCGTTCGGCAGCTCTTCAGAGTTGAATCTGGCACTGCGGCGGGCAGCGCTCAGTGTCAAAATGTAGGCATGGGGATCGTGAGGCGAGGTTATCAGATTCGCGCCTATCCGAATGGCGCTCAGCGCCGCTGGCTAGATGGCTGGTTCGGGGCTGCGCGGTGGCTCTGGAATACGGCACTCGATATCCGCACTGAAGCGTACCGCCAGTGCGGGTTGACGATCAGCGGCAACGATGTTTCTCGCTGGCTGACGCAATGGAAGCGCACGGCCGGACACGAATGGCTAGCCGACGTGCCCTCGACCTCTTTCACGCAGTGCCTGAGGGATCAGGACCGGGCGTTTGTAAACTTCTTCGCCTGCCGTGCCTGCTACCCGCGTTTCAAGCGCAGGCAGTCGTTCAGTAGCCTGCGCTTCCAGCGCGTGGGAGTTGCCTGGAAAGACGGGATTCTGAGCGTTCCGAAGCTCGGTACCCTCAAACTCGCCGAACCACTGCCTGAAGTCGAGCGACCGGCCTTGGTGACCCTGTCCCGAGATGCCGCAGGACGGTACTACGTGAGCTTCTCGGCGAAAGTGGAAGTCTGGTCGCATCCGATCCGGCAGCGCTCGGTGGGGTTAGATGTGGGACTTACCCATCTGGCAACGCTATCGACCGGAGAAAAGATTCCGAACCCCAGGCGTTATCGCGGACGACAGCGCTATCTACGCCAGCAGCAGCGCTGTCTGGCGCGACGCCAGAAAGGGAGTCGCCGGCGCGAGAAGCAACGGTTGCGGGTCGCTCGCGCGCATGCACGAGTGCGACTGGAGCGGCAGGCTGACTTGCACGCGCTCACTAGTCGCCTGGTGAGGGAATTCGACCTGATTTGCATCGAGGACCTGAACGTGAAGGCCCTCTCGCGCGGGCGGCAAGCCCGTGCGATACGGGATGCGGCGTTCAGCGAGATCCGCCGCCAGCTCGCTTACAAGAGCGAGTGGTACGGCAGGGTTTTGGAGAGCGTGAATCGCTGGTATCCCTCGAGCAAGACGTGCTCGATATGCCGGCACACGCTCGATGAGTTGCGGCTCGATGAGCGGGAGTGGCGGTGCCCTAAATGCGGGACGCTGCACGACCGTGACGTCAATGCCGCGCGAAATGTGCTGGCGGAGGGTCTTCGCCAGCTGGCCGGTTGTGACGACCGGGACCTGCGCGTGGATGCGGGAGATTCATGCCCGGAAGGTGAGCTTCTGGGACAGGTGCTCGCAGAGGAAGCGCGAAGCGGGCATCGGATTGGTGACTGGATGGAACAGCCATCGTGGCGATAGCAGCGCAGTCAAGACATTACTGCGGACGGGTCGATGAGCAGCTCATCGGCCAGGGGGTCACGGTCGCCGGCTGGGTGCACCGCCGGCGCGACCACGGCGGGGTGATCTTCGTCGACTTGCGCGACCACGAGGGGCTGCTGCAGATCGTGTTCGATCCGCAGGCTGCGGCGGTGTTTGCCGAGGCCGAGCGGCTGCGTAACGAGTTCGTGGTGCGTGTCACCGGCAAAGTGCGCGCGCGGCCGGAGGGCACCGTGAACCCCCATCTCGCTTCCGGGCGCGTGGAGCTCTTGGCCTCCGAGCTCGAGCTGCTGAACCGCTGCGAGCCGCTGCCCTTTCAGCTCGATGAGCAGGTGAACGAGGAGGTGCGCCTGCGGTATCGCTACCTCGACCTGCGCCGCGAGGTGATGAGCCAGCGCCTGCGTCTGCGGCATCGACTCACGCGCTCGATGCGCGGCTATCTCGATACGCACGGCTTCGTCGATCTCGAGACGCCGATGCTCACCAAGGCGACCCCGGAAGGGGCGCGCGATTATCTCGTGCCGAGCCGCACGCACCCGGGCAAATTCTTCGCGCTGCCGCAGTCGCCGCAGATCTTCAAGCAGCTGCTGATGATTTCCGGCTTCGATCGCTACTACCAGATCGCGCGCTGCTTCCGCGACGAGGACCTGCGCGCCGATCGCCAGCCGGAATTCACCCAGCTCGACATCGAGACCTCGTTCCTGTCACAGGGCGAGATCATGGCGCTCATGGAAGGCCTCGTGAGGCACATCTTCCACGAGGTGCTGGCGGCGAAGCTCCCCGAGCCCTTCCCCCGCATGAGCTATGCGGAGGCCATGCGCCGCTACGGCTCCGACAAGCCGGACCTGCGTAACCCGCTCGAGCTCACCGACGTAGCGGACCTCGTGAGAGACTGCGACTTCAAGGTGTTTGCCGGTCCCGCGAAGGACCCCCACGGCCGGGTGACGGCGCTGCGCGTGCCGGCTGGCGCGAGCATGCCGCGCTCGCAGATCGATGCCTACACCGATTACATCGCGCGTTACGGCGCCAAGGGACTTGCCTATATCAAGGTGAACGCGCGCGCCGGCGGACGCGAGGGACTGCAGTCTCCTATCATCAAGTTCCTGAGCGACGCGGCGCTCACCGGCATTCTCGAGCGCACACAGGCGGCCGACAACGATCTCATTTTCTTCGGCGCCGACAGCGCCAAGGTCGTGAGCGATGCGCTCGGCGCCCTGCGATTGAAGCTCGGACAGGATCTGAAGCTCAGCGAGAGCGGCTGGCGGCCGCTGTGGGTGATCGACTTCCCCATGTTCGAATGGGATGCGGACGAGCGGCGCTGGGTCGCCATGCATCACCCCTTCACCGCCCCGGCGAACGACGATCCCGCGGCGCTCAAGGCCGCACCTGCCGCGGCGCTCGCCAAGGCGTACGACCTGGTGCTGAATGGCTCGGAGATTGGCGGGGGCTCGGTGCGCATCCACCGCCAGGAGATGCAGTCCACGGTCTTCGAGCTGCTCGGCATCGCGGCGGACGAAGCACAGCGGAAATTCGGCTTCCTGCTCGATGCGCTGAAGTTCGGCGCGCCGCCGCACGGTGGCATTGCCTTCGGGCTCGATCGGCTCGCGATGCTGATGGCCGGTGCCGACAGCATCCGCGAGGTCATTGCCTTCCCCAAGACTCAGACCGCCGCCGACCCGCTCACCGACGCCCCGACCGAGGTGAGCGAGGCGCAGCTGCGCGAGCTGCACGTGCGGGTGCGGGTGCCGCAGCCTTGAAGCAGTGACGGCGGTCGTCTACGTACATGGGTTGTGGATGCCGGGGCAGGAGTCGCTCGTCCTCGGGCGCCGCCTCGAGCACGAGTTTGCCCTCACGCTGCATGCTTTCCGCTTCTCCGCCGCCTCCTCGGGGATGAGCCGCATCACCGCGAGCCTCGCGAGCTTCGTGCGTGAGCTCGCGGCGCCCCAGGTGCACTTCGTCGGCCATAGCCTGGGCGGGCTCGTGATCCACCGCTTCCTCGAGCGCTTTCCCGAGCAGCCGCCCGGGCGCGTGGTGTTTCTCGGCACGCCGAGCATTGCGAGCCGCGCCGCCGAGCACGCCGGCCGCTTCGCGCCGATCGCCCACCTGATGGGACGGTCGGTGGCCGAGGAGCTGTTGAAACCGCGCGAGCGGCTCTGGAAGCACACGCACCCGCTCGGCATCGTGGCGGGCACTCAGCCGCTCGGCCTCGGACAGCTGCTGGCGCAATTCCAGGAGGACAACGACGGCACCGTCGCCGTGAGGGAGACGCGCATGCCGGGAGCCACTGACCACATCGCGCTGCCCGTGAGTCATCTCGGCATGCTGGTCTCACCGCGCGTGGCGCGCGAGACGGGACTCTTCCTCACCCAGGGCCACTTTTCGCTGCGCTGAGACAGCGGCTGAATTTCGCACGCTCATGCGCCGAGCAGCCGGCGCAGCCGATACAGGGCCTCGAGCGCCTCCCGTGGCGAGAGCCCATCCGGATCGATCCCGTTGAGCGCCTCGCGCAGCGCCTC
>DASQRV010000381.1:0-3573 GCA_035642735.1 Steroidobacteraceae bacterium | reverse complement strand
GGCCAAGCGGTTCATGGGCGTTCAGGTGATCAACGACTCCCCCGATCCGACGGCGCAGTGGCTGGTGTCGGTGGTCGACCGCTACGCGCGCGAGGTCGGCGTCAAGATGCCGGAAGTGGGCATTTTCAACTCCGCGGCGCCGAACGCGTTCGCCACCGGTGCGAGCCGCAACTCGGCGCTCGTCGCCGTGAGCACCGGGCTCCTGCAGAGCATGAACCGTCAGGAGGTCGAAGCGGTGGTGGGTCACGAGATGACGCACGTGGCCAACGGCGACATGGTGACCCTCACCCTGATCCAGGGCGTCGTCAACACTTTCGTGCTGTTCCTCGCGCGCGTCGTCGGTCAGATCATAGACCGTGGCTCCAGTGGACGCGGCATCGGCTCGTTCATGACCTTCTGGGTGCTGCAGATCGTGTTCGGCCTGCTCGCGACACCGATCGTCATGTGGTTCTCGCGCCAGCGTGAATTTCGCGCCGACCGCGGCGGCGCCAAGCTCGCCGGCACCGGCAACATGATCGGCGCACTCGAGGATCTCAAGCGCGGGCACGAGCCGTTGCCGGCCCAGCAGTTCCAGGCCTTCGGCATCGCCGACGGCGGTGTGCGGGCGGGTATCGCGCGGCTCTTCATGAGCCACCCGCCGCTCGATGAGCGCATCGCGGCGCTGCGCGCCCTCGGCAATTGACGCCCGAGCCGAGTGCCCTGCCGGAGCGGCTGCGCGCGCTGCTCGGGGCCGACGGCGTATTGACGGAGCCGGCGGACTGCGCCCCTTTCATCGTTGACCACCTCGGGCGCTGCCAGGGACGAGCGCTCGCGGTGGTTCAGCCACGCTCGGTGGCGCAGGTCGCACAGCTGCTCGCGCTGTGCCAGGCCGAGCGCATCGGCGTCGTGCCGCACGGCGGCAACACCAGTTACTGCGGCGGCGCCATTCCGGACGCCTCCGGCCGACAGCTCGTTCTGTCGCTGCGCCGGCTCAATCGCATCCGCAGCATCGATGCCGACAACTACTCCCTCGTTGCGGAAGCGGGCTGCGTGCTGGCGCAGGTGCAGGCGGCGGCGGAGGCCGCCGGGCGCTACTTCCCGCTCAGCATCGGCTCACAGGGGAGCTGCCAGATCGGTGGCAATCTCTCGACCAACGCCGGCGGCGTCAACGTGCTGCGCTACGGCATGACGCGCGACCTGGTCCTCGGGCTCGAGGTGGTGCTGCCGGGCGGGCGGGTGCTCGACGGGCTGACCACACTGCGCAAGGACAACACCGGTTACGACATCAAGTCGCTCTTCCTCGGCGCCGAGGGCACGCTCGGCGTCATCACCGCCGCGAGCTTCAAGTTGTTCCCGCAGATTCGCGCCCGCGCCACCGCGTTGGTCGCAATACCCGAGGTGCGCGCCGCGGTGAGGCTGCTCGGGGAGCTGCGCGCCGCGAGCGGGGACCGCGTCAGCTCCTTCGAGCTCATCCCGCGGGTCGGCATCGAGCTCACCACACGCCACATTCCCGGAGTGAGCGATCCGCTCGCCGCCCCCTATCCCTGGTACGTGTTGTGCGAGCTGTCTTCCTCGCGCGCCGCCGAGCCGCTCGATGCCGTGCTCGAAGAGGCTCTCGGCGCGGCACTCGAGAACGGCACGGTGCTCGATGCCGCGCTCGTGCGCAGCGAGCGCGAACGCGCCGCGCTCTGGAAGCTGCGCGAGAGCATACCCGAGGCGCAGCGCCACGAGGGCGCGAGCCTCAAGCACGACATCTCGCTGCCGGTGGCGACGCTGCCCGACTTCGTGGCACGCGCCGCGCCGTGGGTCAGCCAGCAGGTGCCCGAGGGGCGGCTGGTCGCCTACGGCCACGTCGGTGACGGCAACCTGCACTTCAACATCAGCCAGCTCGCCGGCGGCGATCGTGAGCGATTCCTCGGCCGCGCCGATGAAATACGGCGCGCCATCCACGACCTGGTGCGTGAGTTCGGCGGCAGCTTCAGCGCCGAGCACGGTGTCGGCCGCACCAAGGTCGGCGAACTCGAGCGCTACGCCTCGCCGGTCGAGCTCGAGCTGATGCGCGCCGTGAAGCGTGCCTTCGACCCCGACGGCATCATGAATCCCGGCAAAGTTCTGCGCGAAGTTTGAAGGAATCACGCATGGTCCACCGTTTGCTCCTCCTCACCGGGTTGCTGCTCGCGGCCGGGTGCGGTGGACATGGCGCGGGAAACACCAACAGCCCGCCGCCGGCCGCCACGAGTGCGGCCGCCGCCGCCAGTGCTGCCCTGGGAGAAGGTCCGCGCATCACGCTGTCGGCCGACAACGTGCACATCGAGTACCACGTCTACGGGCACGGCGATCCGGCAGTGCTGCTCGTGCACGGCTGGGCGTGCGATGAGAACTACTGGCATGCGCAGCTCGATGCCCTCAAGGCGCACTACACGGTGGTGACGCTCAACCTCGCCGGACACGGCGCGTCCGGCGGCAACCGCACCGACTGGTCGATCGGCAACTACGCGCAGGATGTCGCGGCGGTCGCCCGTGAGATCCACAACCCGCAACTGGTGCTCGTCGGACACTCGATGGGGGCGGACGTGGCACTCGCGGCGACGCCGCTCATCGGTGAGCGGGTCATCGGTGTCGTTGCGGTCGAGGCGCTGCGCTCGGTCGGTCAGCCGCCGCTCACCGCGCGCGACATCGACCGGAAGGTAGCACCCTTCAGCGCCGACTTCGTCGGCACCACGCGCAATTTCGTGAGCTCACAGCTGTTCGCGCCCGGCGCCGACCCGGCACTGGTGCAAAAAGTGGCCTACAACATGTCGCTGCGCTCGCCCGCGGTGGCGGTGCCCAGCATGCGCGCGCTGCTGCAGATGGATCTCAACGGCCTGCTGCCTTCCATCCACGTGCCCGTGTACGCGATCAACTCCGACCTGCTGCCGACCGATGCCGCGCGCATCCGTCGCGCGCTGCCGGATTTCCATCTCGATGTGCTGGATCACTCCGGTCACTTCCTCATGCTGGAAGCGCCGGCGCGCTTCAACCCGCTGCTGTTGCAGGACCTCGAGGCCATCACGCAACGCGCCGCTCATTGAGCGATCTCGTCGGAGTCGGGAGCCAGCGAGCCGCAGCGCACCTCGAGCCAGCCGAGCTCGAGCGCGATCTGCTGCGTGTCCATCTGCGCCCAGGAGGTGGCGAGCGGGCCGTCGTCACCCGGCTCCCACAGCAGCAGCAGCAGCGCGTCGCGGTCGACGGCGAACGGCCAGTCGTGGCCGTGCAGGGTGAGCTCGAGGGCTCGGCCATCGGGAGTCGCGAAGCGCGCATGACCGCCCGCCTCGTACAGATCGAGTGTCAGCAGTGGCTGAAGGTCGCGGGCGCTGCCACTCGCCGACCAGGCGATGCGGCAGGCGTATAGCTGGGCTTCGTTCGGCTCGAAGCGGTTAAAACCGATCACTTCCTCCTGCAACTCCCCATCGCTCTCGCGCACCGCGCGGCGCCGGTACCAGTAGAGCTCCGCGCTGATCACCAGCTGGTAGTCGAGGTAGCGCGCGCCGCCGTCGCTCACATCGAGGCAGCGGCGGCCCTGGGTGCCGCCGCGAAACTGATCGGCGGCACGCG
>DASQRV010000380.1:0-2215 GCA_035642735.1 Steroidobacteraceae bacterium | reverse complement strand
GAGAGATGGCCGAAAAGCTCTCGACTGCTCTGGCACGCCGGATCGAGTTCGTTGATGTTCCGCCCGAGGCGATGAGGCAGGCGCTCATTGAGGTCGGCCTTCCAGTTTGGCAGGCTGATGGTGTAATCGAGGACTATGCGCACTACTCGCGTAGCGAGGCTGCTGAAGTAACAACGGGAGTTCGGGACGCGACCGGCAGACTGCCTCGCAGCTTCGACGATTTCGCGAGCGATTACGCGTACGCATTTTCTACGCCCGCCTCGGAAGAGAAATCGGCGGCGAGCGCGCGCGATACCAGCTCCCCTACGCGGGCCTGAACCCGCCGGGCAGCCGCGCGCCGGCCCGACGCAGCCCGCATGACCTGCGTCGCAAGCGCCTGCGTCGCCAGGGTCTTCGGGCGCTCACCACACCCGCACGCGGTCTGCCGGCGCGAGATACAGCTTCTGTCCCGGCACGACCTTGAACGCCTCGTACCAGGCATCGAGATTACGCACCGTGGCAGCGCGGTACTGGGCCGGGGCGTGTGAATCGGTCACCAGCCGGCGCCGCAGCTCCGGCTCGCGGTATTTCCGGCGCCAAGCCTGCGCGTAGCTGAGGAAAAAGAGCTGCTCGCCACTGAAGCCGCCGGCAACGGGCGCGGCGCCCCCGTGGAGCGTCAGCCGCCAGGCATCGAGCGAAACCGCGAGCCCCGCGACGTCGGCGATGTTCTCACTCAGTGTCTGCCGGCCGTTGACAGTGACGTCGGGAAAGGGGCGGTAGGCGTCGAACTGCTCGATGAGACGCTCGCCTGCCGCCTCGAAATGCGCGAAGTCCTCTTTCGTCCACCAGTTCTGCAGCCGCCCATTCGCATCGAAGAGCGCCCCCTGGTCATCGAAGCTGTGGCTGATCTCGTGTCCGATCACAGCCCCGATCGCCCCGTAGTCCATCACCGGGTCCCGCTTCGGGTCGAAGTTGGGCGGTTGCAGGATCGCCGCGGGGAAATTGAGCGCGTTCATGGCGGGGAGGTTCACCGCGTTGACGAGCTGTGGGTTCATCGCCCACTCGCCGCGATCGACGGGCTGGCCGAGCTTCTCGAGGTTGCGGTGATATTCGAAGAGCTCGGCGCGGCGAGCGTTGCCGAAGGCATCGCCGCGCACGACCTCGAGGCCGGAGAAATCGCGCCAGTGATCCGGATAGCCGACGCCGACCTTGAGGGTCGCGAGCTTCTCTTTGGCCTTGGTGCGAGTCTGCGGCGCCATCCAGTCGAGCCGGTCGATGCGTACGGCGAAGGCCGCCACGAGGTTGCGCACCATCGCTTCGGCGCGTGCCTTCTCCTCGGGTGGGAAGTAGCGGGCCACGTAGAGCTTGCCGACCGCTTCGCCGAGTGCGGCGTTGGTTTCCTCGACCGCGCGCTTCCAGCGTGGCTGCTGCTGTGGCGTGCCGGACAGCACCTGCTGGTGGAAGGCAAAGTGCTCGGCGACGAAGGCCTGCGGCAGATAGCCGCTCTCGCCCTCGATGAGGTGGAAGCGCAGGTAATCCTTCCAGGTCTGGAGCGGCACGCTGGCGGAGAGCGAGGAGATCCCGGTGACGGCACCCGGCTGCCAGACGACGAACTCCCGTTGCTGCCCAAGATCCGCTGCACCAAAGAACGCCGCCCAGTCGAGGCCGGGGGCGCGCTGCGCGAACTCTGCCGCGCTCCAGTGGTTGTTGCCCTTGAGGACCTCCTCGGATTCCGCGCGGCTCGTGTGGACTTCCGCGATACGCCGCTCGAGCTCGAAGATGCGTGCCGCCTTCTCCTCTGCGCCGGTGATGTGGGCGAGCCTCAGCACCGCGGCGATGTGCGCCTGGTAGCGGGTACGGATGTCGGCCATCTTCTGTGACGGGTTCAGGTAGAAGTCGCGGTCGGGCATCCCCAGGCCGCCCTGCAGCAGAAAGGGTGAGTAACGCGTCGGCTCGTTCAGATCCTGCGCCACCCAGAGGCCAAACAGGTTCCCGGTGTCGAGGTTGGTGTTGTTGAGGACGTCCACGTCCGCGCGCAGCGAGCTGCCCAAGGCGCGTGCCAGCGCTGCGCGATCGTTGATGGCGTCGATGTCCTTCAACAGGGGCTCGAGCGGGGTGAGACCCAGCCGCTCGATGCGCGCGGCGTCCATGTAGGTCGCATAGTAGTCGCCGATCTTGCGCGCTTCGGTGCCGGGGGCAGCGGAGGCGGCTGCCGCGCGGATGAGCTCGGCGGTGC
>DASQRV010000379.1:0-3196 GCA_035642735.1 Steroidobacteraceae bacterium | reverse complement strand
GGCTCTACCGCAATCCCTACACCGAGGACCCGCAAGAGCTCGGGCGCATCTGTGCCGAGCTCCTCGAGCGCGAGATCATCTTCCAGGGACCGGACACGGTCGCTGCCTTCATCGCGGAACCGATACAGGGGGCGGGTGGGGTGATCGTGCCGCCGCCGAACTACTGGCCGCGGGTGCGCGAGGTCTGCGACCGGCACGGTGTGCTCCTGATCGCGGACGAGGTGGTCACCGGCTTCGGGCGCATCGGGCACATGTTCGGCACGCGGCTCTGGGGCGTGAAGGCGGATCTCTGGTGTCTCGCCAAGGGGATCTCCTCGGGCTACATCCCGCTCGGCGCGACCGCAGTCTCGAGCCGCGTGATCCAGGCCTTCAACGGTGCCGACCCCGTGCTCGGCACCATCAACCACGGCTACACCTACGGTGCGCACCCGGTGGCGGCGGCCGCGGCGCTCGCGACGCTCGACATCATCGAGGGCGAGAACATTCCGGCGCGCGCCGCGCGCGAGGGCAAGTATTTCCTCGATCGGCTGCACGCCATGAAGCGCTTCCGCATCGTCGGCGACGTACGCGGTGTCGGCCTCATGGCGGGGATCGAGCTGGTGGCCGACAAGGCGACACGGGCAAGCTTCCCCGCCGGGGCCCCGGAGCTCGCGCGCGTGCACCGCGAGACTTACAAGCGCGGCGCGATGATCCGCCTGTCGGGCGCGAACATCATCCTCTCGCCGGCCCTCACCATCGAGCGGCCGCAGCTCGACCTGCTGTGCGATGCCCTCGAGGGGGCGTTCGCGGCGGCCGAGTCCTGAAGGCGCAAAGCGCGCAGCGAGACACGATGACCGGTAGCCGAGGCGATTCCCCGAGCGACCCGCCCAATGCGGCACTCTTTCCCGCACGCGCGGAGCGACGGCGGATCGAGGATTACCTGACGCAGGCACTCGCTCTGGCCGATGAGCGCGTGTGCGCGGGCTGTGCCACGCCGACCCTCGACATGGAGGCGTTCCGTCGCGAGCTCGAGAGCTTCGATTTCGGGACGCCGCGTCCGCTCACCGAGCTGCTCGACTGGACGATCGGCATGCTCGAGCACGGGTTGACCCATCTCACGCACCCGCGTTACTTCGGGCTCTTCAATCCGGCGCCGACCTTCCCCGCGCAGTGCGCCGACCGCCTGGTCGCCGCCTTCAATCCCCAGGTCGCGAGCTCCGGCACCTCGCCGGCCGCGGTGGCGCTCGAAGCGTACGTCATCCGGCGAGTCGCCGAACGCGCCGGTTTCCCCGCCGGGGCTGGCGGTCACTTCACCTCGGGCGGCTCCGAGGCGAACTGTACGGCGCTCCTTTGCGCGCTGACACGCGCGCATCCGGGCTTCGCCGTCGATGGCGCACGCGCCTTTGCCGGGCAGCCGGTGTTCTACGTTTCCAGAGAATGTCACCGCAGCTGGGTGAAGATCGCGCACCAGGCTGGCATCGGCCGCTCGAGCGCGCGACTGGTCGCGACCGATGGGCTCGGGCGGCTGTCGCTCGATGCGCTCAACCGCGCGATCGCCGAGGACCTCGCCGCCGGCTGCGTGCCATTCCTCGTCGTGGCGTGCGCCGGCACGACCAACGCCGGCATGCTGGACCCGCTCGGTGGCTGCGCCGAGATCGCCGCCCGGCACCAACTCTGGTATCACGTCGATGCGGCGTGGGGCGGCGCGGTGATCGCGTCCGATCGGCTGCGTGGCGTGCTCACCGGGCTCGAGCGCGCCGATTCCGCCACCATCGACGCCCACAAGTGGTTCGCGACCACGATGGGCTGCGGCATGTTCCTGGTGCGCGTCCCGGCGACACTGACCGCGACCTTCCAGGTGTCGGCGAGCTACATGCAATCGCACGAGCTTGCGCTCGATCCCTACATGAACACCGTGCAGTGGTCGCGCCGGTTCCTGGGTCTGCGCCTGTTCCTCTCGCTCGCCACCGCCGGCTGGGCCGGACACGCCGCCCACATCGAGCGTGCAGTCGCGCAAACCGCGTGGATTCGTCGCGAGCTCGAGCGACGCGGCTGGAGCATCGTGAACGACTCGCCGTTTGCGCTGCTGAATGTCGTGCCACCCGCAGCGCTCGGCGATCCGCGCGCGGTGGTCGCCCGGGTGATCGCCTCGGGCCGAGCCTGGGTGGCGCTCGCGCGCTTCGAGGAGCGCGATGTGATCCGTATCTGCGTGACGCACGGCGAGACGAGTGATGCCGATCTCGCGATTCTCGTGGAGACACTCAACCAGAGATGAGCTCATGCTCGCAATAATCAGTGCCATGCCGGATGAGATCACTGCGATCGTCCAGTCGCTGGTGGAGGCGACCACCCGGACACTGGGTCATCGGCAATACCATGCGGGAAACTTCGCGGATACTCCGGTCGTCGTGGTGTTCTCGGGGTGGGGCAAGGTCGCAGCGGCGGCGACCACGACGCAGCTCATCGCCTCCTACGACGTCACGGACGTCGTCTTCAGCGGAGTCGCGGGCGCCGTACAACATGGACTCGCGATCGGGGATGTCGTGGTGGGGAGCGAGCTCATCCAGCACGACATGGACGCCTCACCGCTCTTTCCCCGTTACGAGGTGCCGCTCCTCGGCAAGGCGATGCTCGCGACCGATGCGGGGCTGCGCGCGCAACTGCACACCGCCGCCGCGGAGTTTCTGCGGCAGGACCTGGCCGTCGCCGTGCCGCAGAGTTCACGAGACTGGTTCCGGATCTCTTCACCGCAGGTCGTCGAAGGAGTCATTGCGAGCGGCGATCAGTTCATCGACAGCGCGCAGGAAATCGGTGAGCTGCGGGAGCGGTTACCGAACGTGGCATGCGTCGAAATGGAAGGGGCGGCGGTGGCGCAGGTGTGCGATGAATACTCGATGCCGTTCGGTATCGTGCGGACGATCTCCGATGCGGCGGACGAGAACGCGCCGCACGATTTCGCGCGATTCTCTCGGGAGATCGCCGCGCATTATTCGCTCGGCATCCTGTCGCGGTTCCTGCAGGCACGGTAACGCCCACACCCGCCATCGACGCGGCCCCCGGACCCGCCGCCACCGGAGAGCGTGCGGGCCTCTCCGGGGCGGCAAGCGTGCAACTTGCGCTCAGGCCGCGGCGCGGCGCGGCTCGAGGGCGTCAGCTCAGCGTGTCAGCTCAGTCTTGCTTTCCTTCAAGGTCATCACCACGGAGGCCTTGAGGAGGG
>DASQRV010000378.1:0-5728 GCA_035642735.1 Steroidobacteraceae bacterium | reverse complement strand
CTGGAAGCCCCGGTGCAATCGCTGTGGCACTTCATCAGGGAAGCCACCGAAGACGTGACGCATGCGGATTCACGACTGTGGCGTACCCTCGGTGCGCTGCTCTTCCGCCCCGGCTACCTGACACGCGAGTTTCTCGCCGGTCGCCGCGCGCGCTACCTGCCACCGGTGCGGCTGTACCTGGTGATCTCCGTGGTGTTCTTCCTCTGGGCCTCCACCGGGCACCAGCTCAGGGTGGTGCAGCTCACCGATCCCGACCGCGGTCCCCCGCACGTCGTGTTGACGCCATTCGAGGAAGGGACCTTCGGCGCGGTGCTGCCCGGCGAGTCCGCCGAACAGCATGCCGAGCGCGTCTGCTCGAGCGGCGTGAACTACGACGGGCCGTGGCGCGAGCGGCTGCAGCCTGCGGCGCACCGCGCCTGCGTGCGCCTGGTGCTGGACAACGGCCGCTCGCTCCCCGAGGTGTTCATGCACAACGTCCCGCGGGCGCTGTTCATTTTTATGCCGCTGCTCGCCGGCGTCATGATGCTCCTGTACTGGCGGCCGAGGCATTACTACGTCGAGCACCTGCTGCTGTTCCTGCACAACCACGCGTTCGTCTTCCTGCTGCTGCTGCTCGCGGGTCTCGCGTCCGCACTGGCGCCCGCGCTCTCCGGCTGGATCTCGGGCGCGGTAACGCTCTACATCGCCTGGTACGCCTATCGCTCCATGCGCGTGGTTTACGGACAGGGCCGCGCCGTGACGCTCGGCAAGCTCGTGTTGCTGTCGTTCTTCTACCTGGTGAGCGGCGTGCTCATGATCGGGCTCGTCAGCCTCTACAGCGTGTTCAGCCTGTGAAGGGAGAAATGTGATGCGTGGTTTCATCGTCGCGGCTCTGGTTCTTGCCGCCCCATTTTGCGCAGGCTCGGTGGCGCTCGCCCAGGAGCGCACGCCATCGGCCGCGGGCGCCGAGGTCTACATCATCAGCCCCAAGAGCGGTGCCGTCGTCCACAACCCGGTGCTGGTGCAGTTCGGGCTGAGGGGGATGGGGGTGGCGCCCGCCGGGGTGAAGTTCGACAATACGGGCCATCACCACCTGCTGATCGACACCGATGCGCCGTCGGACCCGTCGACGCCGCTCCCCGTGACCGACAAGATCGTGCACTTCGGCAAGGGGCAGACCGAGACCACGCTCACTCTCGCGCCCGGCAAGCACACGCTGCAACTGCTGCTCGCGGATGCCAATCACATCCCGCATTCACCGCCGGTGATCTCGAAGAAGATCACCATCACGGTCGCGCCGTAGAGCGAGCCGGTCCGGGGCGACCTGATGACGCGGGCCGTTTTGCACGTCGACATGGATGCGTTCTACGCATCCGTCGAGCAGCACGATGACCCGCGTCTCGCCGGCCAGCCGCTGATCGTAGGGTGGGACGGCGGGCGCGGGGTGGTGGCGGCGGCGAGCTACGAGGTGCGCCGCTACGGCGTGCACTCGGCGATGCCGATGCGCACCGCGCTGCGGCTCTGCCCGCAGGCGATCTGCGTGCGCCCGCGCATGCGCCGCTACCAGGAAGTCTCGCGCGTGGTGTTCGGCGTGTTCCACGAGGTGACACCGCTCGTCCAGGGACTCTCGCTCGATGAGGCCTTCCTCGATGTGACGGCGAGCCAGCACCTGCCGGGCGGCGCCGTCGAGATCGCCCGCGGCGTCAAGCGCCGCATCGCGGCGCTCACCGGACTCACCGCCTCGGTGGGGGTGGCGCCGAACAAGCTGGTGGCGAAGATCGCCTCCGATCTCATGAAGCCCGACGGGCTCACGGTCGTCGAGCCCGGGCGCGTGCACGCGGTGCTCGATCCGCTCTCGGTACGCCGCCTTCCGGGTCTCGGGCGCAAGACCGGGGCGAAGGTGGAGGCGGCCGGGATCGCCACGCTCGGCGAGCTGCGCAGCGCCCCCGACGCCGTGCTGTGGCCGCTGTTCGGGCGCTACACGGCGCTGATCCGCGAGCGGGCCTCGGGCGCCGACGAGCGGCCGGTGCTGCCGGAGGTCGAGGAGAAGTCACTCAGCGCCGAGGAGACCTTCGAGCACGATATCGGCGACCCGCGGGAGCTGCGGCGCCAGCTCGCGGGCCTCGCGGACCTGGCGGCGAGCCGCCTGCGTGGCCGCGGGCTGCGGACCTCCTGCATCGGGGTCAAGATCCGGCGGGGAGACTTCACCACCTTCACGCGTCAGCGGGCGGTTTCGCCGCCCACCTGCGAGGCACGGGCGGTCGCCGGGGTGGCGGCGGAGCTGCTCGCGCGGTGGCTGAGCGCCAACCCGGGTGCGAAACTTCGCCTGCTGGGAGTGGTCCTCACTGAGCTGACGCCCGGCGCGCAGCTCGGGCTGTTCGAGGACATGCGCCGTGCCGGGCGCCTGGATGCGGCCCTCGATGAAGCGCGGGCGCGATTCGGCAGCCGGGCACTGCGGCGCGGTAATACGATCGAGTAGCATCCCTTCATGTACCTCTCGTTCTTCGGCCTCAACGAAAAGCCTTTCGCCATTACCCCCGATCCGCGCTACCTCTACCTGAGTGAGCGGCACGCGGAGGCGCTCGCGCACCTGCTGTACGGCATCAACGAGGCCGGCGGCTTCGTGCAGCTCACCGGCGAGGTCGGCACCGGCAAGACCACCATCGTGCGCTCGCTGCTCGCGCAGACGCCGAAGAACGCCGAGATCGCCCTGATCCTGAACCCGAAGATGACCGCGCCCGAGTTCCTGCTCACCATCTGCGAGGAGCTCGGCATCGGCGTCCCGGACGCAGCAACCGGCAGTCTCAAGGACCTGGTGGACATCCTGAGCGAGTACCTGCTGCGCGCGCACGCCGGCGGGCGCCGCGTGGTGCTGGTGGTCGACGAGGCGCAGAACCTCCTGCCCGAGGTGCTCGAGCAGGTGCGCCTGCTGACGAACCTCGAGACCAACACGCAGAAGCTCCTGCAGATCATCCTGATCGGGCAGCCGGAGCTGCGCGAGCTCCTCTCGCGCAACGAGCTGCGGCAACTGGCGCAACGCGTTACCGGGCGTTACCACCTGAATCCGCTGTCGCGCGAGGAGACCTCCGCCTACGTGCGCCACCGGCTGCGCGTCGCCGGCGCCACCAGCGACATCTTCGCCCCGCAGGCGCTCAACGCGGTGTTCTCCCTGTCGCAGGGCGTGCCGCGCGTCATCAACGTCATCTGCGATCGTGCGCTCCTCGGGGCGTACTCGCTCGACCGTCACCGCGTGACCGCATCGCTCGTGCGCGGTGCCGCGGCCGAGGTTTTCGGGCAGCGGTTCACGCCCGAGTGGCTGCCGTGGATCGCGACCGCCGCCATCGCGCTCGTGCTGGGCGGTGTCACCTTAGCGGTCTGGAAGGCACAGCCGTGGCACGCGCGTGCCCGCGCCATCGCGAGCGCCGCCACCGTGGCCCGTGATGATGGCGCGGCCGCCGTTCCGGTCGCTCTCGCCACGACGCCGCGACCGCCACCGGCGCAGCTCGCGCAGCTGCTCGCCAAGAACGCCGCGGATACCGACACCGACGGTGCCTTCGGCAAGCTCTTTGGCCTGTGGGGCACGAAGTACCAGCCGAACGGCACCGACCCGTGTACGCAGGCAGCAGCGCTCGGCCTCGCCTGCATCGCCGAGCGCGGCTCCTTCGGGCAACTGCGCCAGTACAACCATCCCGCCATCCTGCTGCTGCACGATGCCGCGGGCGCCACCCACCAGGTCGTGCTCACCGCACTCGATGACGAGCAGGCGCGTCTCGATCTCGGCGGCACGCAGCCGGTGAGCCTCGGCGAGCTGTCACGCTACTGGCTCGGCGACTTCGTGATGCTGTGGCGGCCGGCGAGCTCGCCCGTGAAAGCACTCGCGCGCGGCATGCGCGGCCCGGAGGTGCGCTGGCTGCGCGAGAGCCTGCAGCACCTACGCGGTGTGCAGAGCGATGCACCGGTGAGCGACGTGTTCGACGCCGAGCTCGCGGGCGAAGTGCGCGAGTTCCAGCGCCTGCACCAGCTGGCGGTCGATGGCATCGCCGGCGTGCAGACGCAGATCGCGCTCGCGGGCACGGTCGCGGGCACCGACGCGCCGCTCCTGTCGGTCGCCGATACTCATCACGGTGGGTGACCGATGTCGTTCATCCTCGATGCGCTGAAGAAGTCCGAGAGCGATCGCCAGCGGCAGAGCGGCCCGGCGCTGTTCGAGGTGCGCGTGGCGCCACCGCGCACGCGCTTGCCGTTATGGGCGATCGCGATCGCGGTGCTGCTCGTCGTGAACCTCGGTGTCGTAATGTGGATGCTGCTGCGGCATCAGCACGCCAGCGCAGCGATCGGGCCTCAGCCCGTTACCACCGCGGCCACCACCCCGCCCTCCACCGGCATCCCCGTGCCGGTGGTCGCGACCAGCGCACCGGTGGCGCCGGGCACTGCGCCGCCGGCTCTCGCTGCGGCGCCGGCACCCGCAGCGGCGGCGGAGACCGCCGGCGCCCTCGCCGGCACCGCCGCTCCCACACCCCCCACGGCACACGCTGCTGCGAGCGCTGTCGCGGGCACGGTGAACGGCGCGCCGGACTCAGCGAATGCCGAGGACTACGCGCCGGCCGAGGAGCCGCCTGCCCCCGCGCTCGGCAGCCACGTGCGGCGGGGCACGGCTTCCGGGGTGCCGCTCTACCAGGACGTGAGCGCAACGCCGGGAACGCAGTTGCCGCCGTTGCGGCTCGACCTGCACGTGTTCGCCGCCCGGCCGCAAGACCGCTTCGTGATGATCAACATGCACAAGCTGCGCGAAGGCGACACTCTTCCGGACGGCGTGCACCTCGACAGCATTACCCCGGAAGGGGCGGTGCTCAGCTACAACGGCTCGAAGTTCCTGCTGCCCCGCGACTGAGGCTCGCGATTTCCCGGATGGCCCGGGCCTCCCCTCCCCGGGGGCTGACGCTGTGAAGAGCGTCACATGATGACCAATTTCACAGAAATCCCGCGCAGTTAGCGACAGGCCGGGGGTCTTACGTCATCTTAATCCCGCGGCCGGGCATGGCGGCCCGAACGGGCGGGTTTTACGGATTGTGACAGTCGTCGCCCCCAAGATCCCAGCGCGAGACCTCCGGGCGGCGACGCCACTCGGGGTCGCGAGATTGCGCCTGGGGCTCACGCCGCAACCGCTCATTGCCCTCACGCGCGATGCGCACCTCGTGGTGATGCTGAAGAAAGTCACGGGCCCCGCGCACCCGGTCCTGCCGGTCGGCTCCGAGGTCGACCTCTCGAGCGCGCTCCTCACTCATCAGGGCGGAGTCGCGGTGATCGACTGCGCGGCAGTCGCCGTCGCAGTCAATAAACTCATCGACCGCCTGCAGGCGCAGTTCCCGGAGCTGGTGCTCATCGTCGCCGGCAGGGCCGACCAGCAGGGAATGCTCGCCTCGCACATCACCGACGGTTCGGTGCACCGTTTCCTGCACAGGCCGCTCTCCGAGCAACGGGTGCGCCTGTTCGTCGAGTCCGCGTGGCGGCGGCACGCGCAGGGCGGGGTCGTGCCGGGGGCGGCGCCCGCACCGCGTCCGCCACGGCGCGGCCGCGCCGCGCTCGTCTTACTCGGCCTCGCCGCACTCCTGGGTATTGCCGCACCACTGGCATTGCGGGCGCTGCGCGCCCCGCCGGAAGCTCCGCACCTCGCAGCCGCATCGAACGCGGAGGCGGTCGCCGGCGACGACGCCGCGCTCGAGAGCCTGCTGGCGCGCGCCGATCGGGC
>DASQRV010000377.1:0-6269 GCA_035642735.1 Steroidobacteraceae bacterium | reverse complement strand
CCTCCTTGACGTTGACCCGCTCCTTTTCCGCATCGAGCCACTCCCTGGCGAGCCGGTTTGCTTCATCCTCGCTCATGGAATCGCGGTTGGCCGCGTAATCGGTAATCACCTTTAAGCGGCGATCGCCGACCTTGTGGATTTCCGAGCGGTACTCGTCGTAGAGCGGCCAGAACCGGGCCGCTTCGCTGTTGGTCAACAGCATGTTGGCCTTCACGATCTCGCGGCGGTCCCGGCCGACGTCCTTGCGGAGCATCTGGATCGCCGGCTCGAGGTCCGCGAATTTCTCGTTCACGACCGGCTGGTCTGCGGCCAGTGCAAAGCCAGGAGTCAGCAGCGCGCAGAACGCGCCGGTGCGAAGGTACTTGAGGATGGTCACGGCTAAATTCTCCTTGGGGAGGGAGGACGGTCTCCGGCGCCGTCAATCCCTGGAGTCTTTTTCTACCTCGGTCGACACGAGGTCGTACATAGGACTCTTGGCGTACACCCGCGCCTCGTGTGCTCGATCGCCGAGGCGAGCACGTCCGCGTCTTCGTGGGCGTCCCTGCAGGTTTTAGCGGCAGGTAACACATTGTTTTTGCTATCTATTACGCGTCGAAGATCCATCGAGTCGGTCGGTTAGTCCTGTGCTCGATTGTGTGGCGCGCGGCGCCCTCACACCGGCTGCTCGATCGACTTCGCGAGTGGCGTGAAGAGCTTCGGGCCGTTCTCGGTCATGTACCAACAGTCCTCGAGGCGGATGCCGAATTCTCCCGGGATGTAAAGGCCCGGCTCGTCGGAGAAGCACATGCCGGGCGCAAGTGGAGTCGTGTCGTTGCGCACCAGGTAAGGCGGCTCGTGGCCATCCATGCCGATGCCGTGACCCGTGCGATGCGAGAGACCCGGGAGACCGTAATCGCGGCTCCAGCCCTTCTGCTCGTAGAAGCCGCGCACGGCCCGATCCACGGCTCCGGCCGCCACGCCGGGCTTCGCCGTCTCGAGCGCGAGCTCCTGGCCGCGCTTCACGGTATCCCACAATTCGCGCTGGCGCGGCGAGATCTCACCAAACACCCAGCTGCGGGAGATATCGGATTGGTAGCCGTGCACGGCACAGCCGGTGTCGATGAGGATCACTGAGCCCTCGCGCACCTGCTGCGGCTTGATCGAGCCGTGCGGATAGGCGCTCGCCTCGTTCAGCAACACCAGCGTGAACTCATGCGCGCCCCCGAGCTGCTCGGTCGCCGCGACCATGAGGGCGAGGATGTCCGCGGCCTGCATGCCGGCACGGATCTGTCCGTGCACGCTGCGCAGCGCGGCGATGGTGACGTCGTTCGCGGCCTGCAGGAGCGCGAGCTCGGAGGAGGATTTCACCATGCGGCAGGCACGCACCAGCTCATCTCCCGGAACGATGGTCGGCCTGGTGGCCGCGGCCGCCGCCGTACGCTCGACGATGAAGTAGCGCGTGGTCGGCTCGATGGCGAGCGGACCCGTGTGTCCGGAATCGCGCCAGGCGCCTGCCAGCAGTGCGAACGGACTCTCGTCCTCCTTCCACGGGCGCACCTCGCCTGCGACCATGAGTGTCTCGCGTACCGAGGGCTCCTCGAAGGCCGGCGTGACGACGACCACCCGCCCCTCGGCCGGGATGAGGGCCGCGGTGGTGCGCTCCGAGCGCCACCAGCGAATGCCCGTGAAGTACTCGAGCGTGGATCCGGACTCGACCAACAGCGCACCGATCCGGTGCTGCTGCATGAGCCCCTGCACCTTGGCGAGCCGTGCCTCGTGCTCCTTCGCGTCGATCGGCTGCACGCTGCGCGTCAGGGAGCTCAGGCCGGTGACCGGTGTGCTCGCGCGCGCGGCCGCGGCTGCGGACCCGGCGACCGCCGCGCCGGCGGCGGACAGTGCAACAAACTCGCGTCTGGAAACTCTCGTCATGAATCCCCCCTGTGAGATCCCCCAAGGGCGGAGCGTAACAAGCCACACCGGTTGCGGCTTCACGGGCCCGATGCCGGGCATTGTGTGAACACCGTCACTTCCGGCCTCGCCGCGGGTGCGCCGCAGGTGCGATTTTGAGAGGCCAGGACACGAAGATAAAGGGTGTTTCGACTTAGCTTTATGTCGTGAACATCCGTCTCAAGGTGATCGCGCTGTTCGGTGCGATCTGCGCCGTTCTCGTGTGGGCCGAAGTGCTGGTCGAGCGGCACGTCGTGATGCCGAGTTTTGCGCAGCTCGAACGTGCGGATGCGCAGACCGCCATGCGCCGGATCGGCTTCGCCCTGGACCGGACACTCTCGGAGCTCGGACTACTGGCGACCGACTGGGGCAACTGGGAGGACAGCTACCGCTTCGTCGGGGATCACAACTCCGCTTACGTCGCCGCCAACATCAGCAACGTCGCGCTGCGGCAGCTGAATGTGAACGTGCTGATGATCGTCGATCGTGAGGGCCACGTCGTGCAGGCGCGTGACCTCGACCTGCAGTCGGACGAGCCGCTCGGGCTCGAGCTCACCACAGCTCCGGAGCTGCCGGCGGATTTTCCGTGGCGGCCGAACCTGCATGCCGCAACCGCCGTGCGCTGCCTGCTGCGGACCAGCCAGGGGATCCTGATGCTCGCGGCCGCGCCGGTGCTTGATGGCCACGGCAACGGGCCCTCGCGCGGGAGGGTCATCATCGGACGGCTGCTGTCGCCTGCCGTGGTCCGCAGCCTCGGCGCGCAGGCACAGGTGGCGCTCGCCATGCTGCCACCGGACCCGACCGCGGCGACGGAGCGGACACTCGAGAGCGACAGCGTTACCCACGTGTACCGCACTTTCAACGACCTGTACGGCCAACCAGTCATGATGCTGCGTGTCGACGTGCCGCGCGAGATCACGCTGCGCGGCTACCGGGCGGTGGCCTACGCCACCGCCTGCCTGATCGCTGCAGCGGTGATTGTGTTGGTCCTCCTGGTGGTGGTGCTCAATCGGGTGATACTGAGTCCGCTCGCCCGGGTGACTCACCACGCGGTGGCACTCGGGGAGGACCGTGACCAGACCCCGCGCCTCGACCTGCGACGCGGCGATGAGTTCGGCGTGCTGGCGCGCGAGCTCGATCGCATGGTGGAACGTCTCGCCGAGTCGCGCATGCAGCTGGTCGATCAGTCGTTCCAGGCCGGCTTCGCGGAGCTCGCCAATGGCGTGCTCCACAACCTCGGCAATGCCATGACGCCCATGTCCGTGCGTCTCGCCCACCTCACCGAGCGGTTGCGGGCGGCGCCCATCGCGGATGCCGAGCAGGCTGTCGCCGAGCTCAAGGAGGGGACCCCGGACGCCGCGCGCTTCGCCGACCTCGAGGAGTTCCTGCGGCTCGCCTGCAAGCAGCTTGCTGCCACCGTCCGCTCGGCACAGGAAGACGTCGCCACCATCACACGCCAGGCGAGCCTCATTCAGACGACGCTCGCGGAGCAGATGCGCTCGGCGCGTAACGAGCACGTGATCGAGTCCGTGCGCCTGACCGAGCTGCTCGCGCAATCGCTCGAGATCGTGCCCGACACGTGCCGGTCGCGTCTCGCCATCGCCGCCGATGAGACCGTGCGCCGCGTCGGGGTGGTGCGCGTCGCCCGCACGGTGCTGCGGCTGATCCTGCAAAACCTGATCATCAACGCGGCCGACGCGGTGCGCGATGCCGGCAAAGACAAAGGCACGCTGCGCGTCAGCGCGGAAATCGTGCACGAGGCCGATCGCCGTCAGCTGCACCTGCAATGCATCGACGATGGCGTCGGCATCGCCGCCGAGAATCTCGAGCGCGTTTTCGAGAAAGGCTTTACCACCAAGCCCCCGGAAACCAATCACGGGATCGGCCTGCACTGGTGCGCCAATGCCATCGGCGCGCTCGGCGGGCAGATCTGGGCTGCCAGCGACGGCCCGGGGCGCGGCGCCGCGCTGCACCTGCTGGTGCCGCTCACCGCCCGGGACATCGCATTGGCAGGAGCCACCTGAGGTTAGACATGGCTGAACGCAATACACCGATTCGGGTACTGGTCGTGGACGATGAGTCCGAGATCCGCGACGCCTACAAGCAGATCCTCTGCGACACCGAAGCCAACCTCGAGATGACCGGCTTTCACGAGCTGCGCAGTCGGCTGTTCCGCAAGAACCCCACCGAAGCGCTGCGCCAGGCGGCCACCCGCGCGCCGACGAGCTTCGAGACGGTATTCTGCCAGCAGGCGAGCGAGGCGGTGACCGCGGTGAAGGAGGCGCTGGCGCGCAACGAGCCCTTCGCGGTGGCATTCATCGACATGCGCATGCCCCCGGGACAGGACGGCGTGTGGGCGGCGACGCGGATCCGCGAGCTCGATCCCGCTCTCGAGATCGTGATCTGCACCGCGTACTCCGACGCGGACCCGGGTGAGATCGGCGGCTACGTACCGCCCGAGGACAAGCTCTCGTACCTCCAGAAGCCGTTCCATCCGCACGAAGTGCGGCAGATGACCATAGCGCTCGGCAGCAAGTGGCGCGCCGAACGGCGCATCGTGCGGCTGGCCTATTTCGATGCGCTCACCGGGCTCCCCAACCGCGAGCAGTCGCGCAACCGCCTGATCGGCGCTCTGCAGGCCGCGAAGGAGAAGAACGGGCTGCTCGCCGTGCTGTACCTGGACCTCGATAACTTCAAGCGCGTGAACGACACCCTCGGCCATGCGGCCGGGGATCAGCTGCTCTGCGTGGTCGCGGACCGCCTGCGCAGCTCACTGCGCTACGGAGGCGAGTCGACCCCCGGCGGCGACAGCGACCGACCGGGGGACATCGCCCGCCTCGGTGGCGATGAGTTCATGGTGCTGTTGCCGAACCTGCGCAGCACGGTCGATGCGGGCGGAGTCGCGGAGCGGCTGGTTCTCTCGCTGCGCCAGCCGATCCAGGTAGGCTCCAACTCGCTCGTCGTCACCCCGAGCATCGGTATCGCCCTCTATCCACAGGACGGCTCGGACGCCGAGACGCTGCTGCGCAACGCGGATCTCGCGATGTACTTCGCCAAGCGCCGCGCCCCCGGCACCTTCGCGTTCTTCGACGTCTCCATGAACGCGAGTGCACTGCACCGTTTCACCATCGAGGAGCAGCTGCGCGGTGCGCTCGAGCGCAACGAGTTCTCGCTCCAGTACCAGCCGCAGTTCGACGTGCGCACCGGATCGATCTCGGGGGTGGAGGCACTGCTGCGCTGGACCAACGCCGAGCTCGGTGCCGTGAGCCCCCTCGAGTTCATCCCCGTTGCCGAGGAGACCGGCCTGATCCTCGCCATTGGCAAGTGGGCACTGCAGGCGGCCTGTCAGCAGGCACAGGCGTGGCGCAATGAAGGGCTGCCGTTGCAGCGCATGGCGGTGAATGTCTCCGGAAGACAGTTCGCGCTCGCCGACTACCCGCAGGAAGTGGCAGCGGTCCTGAGCGAGACCCGGCTCGAGCCGGCGGTGCTCGAGCTCGAGATCACCGAGTCGGTCGTTATGGCGGACGAGATGTGGGCGGAGAAGGCGATCAAGGAGCTCAAAGCGCTCGGCATCTCGCTGGCGATCGATGACTTCGGCACCGGTTACTCGAGCTTTGGCCGCCTGCGGCACTTCGCCGTCGATCGGCTGAAGATCGACCGCTCGTTCGTCACCAGCATCACCGAGCACAGCGACGACCGCGCCATCGCCGCGGCCATCATCGCCATGTCGCGCTCGATGCACATACATGTGACTGCCGAGGGGGTGGAAAACTACCCGCAGCTCGCCTTCCTGCAGGAGCAGGAGTGCCAGGATGCGCAGGGCTTCCTCCTCAGCCGCCCGCTGCAGGCGGATGCGGCGCGGGAGCTCCTGCGCCGGGTCGACGAGCTCGCGGATGCCTCGCGGACACAGCGCCTGAAGATCATCACCGGCTGAACGCAACCCGCGAAAACCAGCGGAGGAAATTGCGCTTTGCCGTGCGCGGCGGGCGAACACCGCTCGGCAAGACGCGCGATCTCTCGGGGACCCCGGTTGATTCCGTTTGCCGAGCCTGCTTCGCGCGTCGACCTGCAATAGGCGAGATTTCGCGGGGGCCCCCGCGGAAACCACCCCAAGAAATTGCGCTTGCCACGCGTGGCGAGCGAACACCCGTCAGCAAGACGCGCAATTTCTCGGGGACCCCGGCATTGCGCGTAGAATTACCGCGTTCGCGACTCCCGCCCGCCTCGGGCCTCACGGAATCGGGAGGTTATGCAGACCGCGCTCGCCGATTTCATCAGGAGCTCGCCCGCCGGCCGTGAAGCCGACGCCATCCTGCGCAGCTGCGTGCACTGTGGGTTCTGCC
>DASQRV010000376.1:0-6678 GCA_035642735.1 Steroidobacteraceae bacterium | reverse complement strand
GCAGGCGCTGCAGGCGGTACGCGGCACCGTGCAGGCAGACATCCTCAAGGAGGATCAGGCGCAGAACACCTGCATCTTCTCCACCGAGTTCGCGCTGCGGATGATGGGTGATGTACAGCAGTACTTCATCGATGAGCGCGTGCGCAACTTCTATTCGGTCTCGATCTCCGGTTACCACATCGCCGAAGCCGGTGCCAATCCGCTCTCGCAGCTCGCCTTCACGCTCGCCAACGGCTTCACCATCGTTGAGTACTACCTCGCGCGCGGCATGAAGATCGACGACTTCGCCCCCAACCTGTCGTTCTTCTTCTCCAACGGCATGGACCCGGAGTACGTGGTGATCGGCCGCGTGGCGCGTCGCATCTGGGCGCGCGCCATGCGCGAGCGCTACCAGGCCTCGCCCCGCAGCCAGATGCTCAAGTACCACGTGCAGACCTCGGGGCGCAGCCTGCACGCGCGCGAGATCGCCTTCAACGACATCCGCACCACGCTGCAGGCGCTGTACGCGCTGTTCGACAACTGCAACAGCCTGCACACCAACGCCTACGACGAAGCGCTCACCACTCCCACCGAGGAGAGCGTGCGCCGCGCGGTCGCCATACAGCTCATCATCAATCGCGAGCTCGGTCTCAACAAGATTCAGAACCCCTGGCAGGGCTCGTTCGCCATCGAGTACCTCACCGATCTCGTCGAGGAGGCGGTATACCGCGAGTTCGAGGCGCTGTCGGAGCGCGGTGGCGTGCTCGGCGCGATGGAGACGATGTACCAGCGCGGCAAGATCCAGGAGGAGTCGCTCTACTACGAAACGCGCAAGCACGACGGCTCGCTGCCGATCGTCGGCGTCAACACCTTCCTCGCCCCGGGCGATGCCCGCGATGAGCACAAGGGCGCGGAGCTGATCCGCTCGACCGAAGAGGAGAAGCAGGATCAGGTGGCTGCGGTGCGTGCCTTCCAGGCGCGCAACGCGCAGCCTGCGCCTGCGGCGCTGGCAAAGCTGCAGCAGTCCGCGGCTAGCGGCGGCAACGTGTTCGCCGAGCTCATGGAGTGCGTCAAGGTCTGCTCGCTGGGGCAGATCTCGCGGGCGCTGTATCAGGTGGGCGGTCAGTATCGCCGCAACATGTGAGGTCGGGCTCGCCGAGCGCAGCGAGGATCGCGGCCCGGGCGCGGTCGCGCAGCTCGGTGACGGCGTGCTCGCCGCGCCCGGGTACCGGCGTCAGCGGCGGCAGCAACTCCATCTCTAGCGCGCCGGCGCGCGGCAGGGCTGCACCCGGGGGCAACGCCCGGCGCGTGCCATGCAGCACGACCGGCACCAGCGGGCAGCCGGCGCGCGTCGCGCTGGCGAAGGCGCCGATGTGGAACTTCAGCAGCCCCGGGGTACGGGTGAAGGTGCCCTCGGGAAAGAACACCAGCGAATGCCCCTGGGTGGCGTTGCGCAATACGCGCCGCGCATCGCGTGCACCGCGTTGCCGGTCGAAGCGCTCGACGAACTCGGAGCCGAGGCGCTTGAGCAGGGCCCCGGCGAAGGGCACCCCGGCCATCTCGCGCTTGATCACGAAGCCGAATCGCGGCGGCAGCGCTGCCGTCAGCACGATGCCATCGATGTAGCTCGCGTGGTTGCACACCACCACGCACTGTCCCGGCGGCAGACGTTCCGGGAACTTCACGGTGAGGGGCATGCCGGCGAGGCGCAGAAAGGTGCGCGCCGCGGCGCGTGCGGCGGCGCGCCGGCGAGCCACGCCCGGCAGGACCACGAGCAGCACCAGCGCACTCCCACCCGCGGTGAGGAAGGCCAGCAGCAGCCACAGGGCGTAGGCGGCCCGCACCGGAGCCAGAAGCAGCGAGCCATCGGTTTGGTGGGTGTTCACTATCGGTTTGGTAGGGTGCTCAAGAGGGCTGCGCGGTACAAGTGAGGGGGCGGCGGTTGCGAAGTGTGAACCGGTTCTCTTTTATGTTAATGCTTCATCGCGGATGTGAAGGTGGTCACGTCGATTGCAGGGCCGCGCTCACCATACTGGGGCACCACATTATCGGGAAGGCCGGGCCCCCAGGCGGCGCAGTGCGCAGCCCGGAAGGCTCAGCCCTCCAGCGAGATCAGGTTTGTCGAACACCGCCATCGCCGTGACCGCCAGTGCCGATTCCGCCGATCCGGCCGTCTCGCGTTTTCTCGATGCGGTGTGGATGGAACGGGGCCTGTCGCCGAATACGCTGGCAGCCTACCGTGCCGACCTCACGGCGCTCGCCCGTTGGCTCGCCGAGCGCAACGTGACGATCATGCGTACCTCGCGGGCCGACCTGCAGGATTTCATCGCCTGGCGTGTGCACGCCGGCGCCCGGCCGCGCTCCACGGCGCGCCAGCTTTCGAGCTTCCGCCGCTTCTTCCGCTACTTCATGCGCGAGGGCGCCATCCGCGACGATCCCACCGCGGAGATCGCCATGCCGAAGATCGGCCGCTCACTGCCGCGCTCGCTCACAGAGGAAGAGGTCGAGGCGCTGCTGTCGGCGCCCGCGGTGAGTGACCCGCTCGGCAACCGCGACCGCACCATGCTGGAAGTGCTGTACGCCACGGGACTGCGGGTGTCGGAGCTCGTGAACCTGCGCCAGGGTCAGATCAACCTCAACCAGGGCGTGATCCGCATCCTCGGCAAGGGCGATCGGGAACGCCTCATCCCGCTCGGCGAGGAGGCCATGCGCGCGCTGAAGGAATTCAGCCGCGGCGCGCGCGGCGAGATCCTGCTCGAGCGGCAGACCGATTACCTGTTCCCGACGCGGCGCGGCGATCGCATGACGCGGCAGGCCTTCTGGCACATCATCAAGCGCTACGCGCGCAAGGCCGGGATCGCCAAGGATCTCTCGCCGCACACGCTCCGCCATGCCTTCGCGACCCATCTCCTGAACCACGGCGCCGATCTGCGGGTCGTGCAGATGCTGCTCGGGCACAGCGACCTCTCGACGACACAAATCTACACACACGTGGCGCGCGAGCGCCTCAAAGAGCTGCACGCCCAGCATCACCCACGCGGCTGATCCCACGGCGCGCCCGCGGCCTGCCGGCAGTGCGCGTGCTAGACTGGGGCGTGATCGTGCAGTGCGCTGAAGCCGAACCTCGTGCTGCCGTACCGGTCCAACCCTCCTACAAGCGGCGGAAGTCATTCATGATTGCCAAAAGGTTGCTGGTGTTGCTCGCGCTGTGTGGCGCGGCGGCTGGGGTGCCGGCACAGCCCGCGCCACCCCCCGCGGCGGACCCGCGCGCCGACGTCGCGGCTCACATCCCTGGCGCTCACCCCGAGGAGCTGCACGCGACGGCCGTACCGGGGATATGGGAGCTCACGCGCGGCGCCGACGTCGTCTACGTCACGGCCGATGGTAAGTACGCCTTTACCGGCGACCTGGTCGAGCTCGCCAGCAACAAGAATCTGACCGAACAGCACCGGCGCGAGCTGCGCGTCAAGGCTATCGGCAACTTTCCGGAGAGCGAGATGGTGATCTTCGGCCCCAAGGATCCGAAGTACACCGTCACCGTATTCACGGACATCGATTGTCCCTACTGCCGCAAGCTCCACAGCCAGATCGCCGCCTACAACCGCCTCGGCATCCGCGTGCGCTACCTGCTCTACCCGCGCACCGGCCCCAACACCGAGTCCTGGACCAAGGCGGAGCAGGTATGGTGCTCGGGCGATCGCAACGCCGCGCTGACGCGTGCCAAGCTCGGTGAGGCGCTGAATACCAAACCGTGCGCCGACAACCCCGTGGCGCGCAGCTACGCGCTCGGCCAGGAGTTCGCGCTCGAGGGTACGCCCGCGATCATCACGCCGAGCGGCGAGCTGCTGCCGGGCTACGTGCCACCGGACGTGCTCGCGGCACACCTGAACGACAACAAGTAGTCCTCGCTCAGCGCTCGAGCAGCTTCAATTTATCGGGCTTGCCTTCCCATTCCTTGGCATCGGCCGGCGCGTCCTTCTTTTCCGTGATCACCGGCCATTGCTTGGCGAGCTCGGCGTTCAGCTGCTTGAACTGCTCCTGACCGGCGGGCAGCTCCTCCTCCGAGAAGATCGCCTCGACCGGACACTCAGGCTCACACAGCGTGCAGTCGATGCACTCCTCGGGGTCGATCGCGAGGAAGTTCGGTCCTTCGTGGAAGCAGTCGACCGGACAGACCTCGACGCAGTCCATGTATTTGCACTTGATGCAGTTTTCGGTGACGACGAATGTCATGGGTTCAGGAACCGGCTGAGCGATGGCGCGGCATTGTGCCACGCCGACGGCGGGCGGGTGAATCAGGCGCGGAGACCACCCCAAGAAATCACGCCCAACGCCACCAGCAAGCCGTCAGTCGATTATCAAGACGCGTGATTTCTCGGGGGCCCGGGGGGGAGTCGCCGGTCGAAGCTGGTGAAATGATAGGGCTCGCGGCCGGCGGCCCGGTCCTCGAGGTAGCGGCGCAAGGAGTAATCCGTGCTCGGAAAGGCGAGGTCGCCCCAGGGGATCTCAGCCGGGTCCACCAGCGCCACTTCCAGGCTCTCGGCACCCGCCGCGTAGCGCGCCGCCGGCAACGCCGCGCGGAAGAATACGTGCACCTGATCGGCGTGCAACACGTGTACCACGGAGAGAAGCGAGCCGATGGTGACCTCCGCGAGCGCTTCCTCGCGCGATTCGCGTGCGGCGGCCTGCTGCAGCGTCTCACCGTTCTCCATGAAACCCGCGGGAACCGTCCAGTAGCCGCGCCGTGGCTCGATCGCACGCCGACAGAGGAGGATGCGCCCTTCGTGCTCGGCGACGCAGCCGACCACGAGCCGCGGGTTCTCGTAGTGGATCGCGCCGCACGCGTCACACACGTGACGCGGCAGATGATCGCCCGCGGGAATGAGCAGCCGGACCGGGGCGCCGCATTGGTTGCAGAACTTCATGGTGTCCGGCTGAGGATACGGAGCCTGCCGCGCGTTGTCGACGCGCGCCGCAGCCCGAGCGCACCCACGAAGTGGCAGGAGACTTGGTGCCCGAGGTCGGAGTCGAACCGACACGCTTTTAAGGGCGGCGGATTTTCGTGCCACTTCGGCTTTCGCCGCCCCGCCGCACCGCGCGTCACGGGTTCGTGGTCTGGAGCACGCCTTCACCGTGGCCATGCAGGCCGTAGGTGCCCGCCGTCTGCTCTCTACACCTTCCCTGCGCCTGGCGCAGGGCTTGGCTCGGCATCAGCTCGAGCGGCTTGCGCTTCAGGGCCTTCACCGAGTTTGACGGGCTTCACCCCGGGGATTTCTCCGCGGGGGCTCAAGTTGATCGACTGAGTCCGCTGCGTCTACCAATTCCGCCACTCGGGCATCGAGGGCGGACCGCAGTATAGGCGCGCATCCTCGGTCCTACCAGCCGACATGCTGCGACAGTCGGACAGGTCATCGGAGGACGCCCCCGCTAGGTGATGATCCTCGGCATTGGCGCAGCCTGAAGTTGCCCTGCGAGCGCGTGCTGGGGGCGTCAGTGCAGCAATCCAAACACCGCGACACCGCTCTGGGTGCCGACGAACACCTTGCCGTCCGCGATCGTCGGGGTGATGAACTTGTTGCCCGGCCCGAACTGATCGCGGCCGCTGGCGGCCTGGGAGCTGTTGTACAGCTCGTGCGCGAGGTTACTGGCATCGTAGGCGTGTAGTACCGCGGGGCTGGAATTCTCGTGGGCCCAGACGATGCCGTTGGTGTTGCCGCTCGCGGACACCGCGGGAGCGGTACCCGGGTAGGTGAAGGTGGCAACGCTCTGCGAGCTGGCGCTCGCCGCGAGCCGCGCGTTGGCCATCGCAAAGGCGAGCAGGTTGCCGCCCGCCGGGCCGTAGTAGAGCGTACCGTTGTACCAGGCGGGCGTCGACCAGATGCCTCCCGAAAGCACGCCGTTCAGCTGCTGCCAGATGTTGTTGCCCGTGGCGTTGAACTTGCCCATGTTGTCGCGGTTCACCACATAAAGATTGCCATCCTTCCCGGCGCCCACCAGCAGATGGCGCACCGTACCGCCGGAGTCGGTCAGGTCCGGCAGCAGCAGCGCGCCGCCCGAACCGAGATCCTCATCGGCCTGCGACTCAGCGACCTCGTTGAACAAGGTGAAGTAGTCGGCCACCACCATCGATGTGGCGCCGCCCGCCAGCTTCACGAACGAATTGCCGTAGTCGCCGAGTGACGGAAAGCCCTGCGCATCCAGCGTCGACTCGAAGGCGCCGTTGCCGGTGAGCAGATATATGTAGCCGGCGCCATCCGCCGCCGCACCCCCGCCGCTCATCCAGATCGCCGGTCCCGCGGAATCGAATCCGGTGCCGGTGCCGTTCGGAGCCAGATTGAAGGCCGCAGTCTGGGCGAGCGTCGTCTCGGCGTAAGCGATGATCCAGCCGGTGTAGGGCGCGATATCGCAATGGGAGGTCCAGGCGGTGTAGATCGTGCCGCGGCTCAGCAGCAGCGCGGCCCGCTCCGCGTACTGTCCCGGGTCGAAGGTACGCGTTGCGCCGGCCGGGACGGGAAAGGTCGCCGCGATCTCGGTGGGTCCGCCGAACAGCTCGGCGCCCGTCGTGACATCGAGCGCGTGCAGGCGCTGGTGATAAGCGCCGCCGCTGCTCATGGCGACGACGAAGAGGGCCCCGTTCGGCCCGGCGCCGCGGTCGATGACCGGGGTGGCCGTCACGCCGATCGTCGGCGCCACCTGGTT
>DASQRV010000375.1:0-11591 GCA_035642735.1 Steroidobacteraceae bacterium | reverse complement strand
GCCCAGGTGTACACGGTTGCGCAGAACGCGAAATACAACGCGAAGACCGTTCCGGAGCGGCTGCGCGATCACGCCTGGTTCATCGCCTTCGCGCCGGCGGAGGCGCCGCGCATCGCGGTCGCGGTGCTCGTCGAGAATGCCGGCTTCGGCTCGATGAACGCCGCGCCGGTCGCGCGCAAGGTGCTCGACGCCTACCTGCTCGGCCCGGACGGCAAACTGAAGCCGCCGACGCTCGAGGCCACCACAGCGAACCCGCCGAAACCGCAGGCATGATCTACGAGGAAGTCAGCTCCGGCTCACGCACGCGCCGCACGCTCACCGGGGCAGCACGCGTGCTGCTCGAGCTGCGCATCGACGGCCCGCTGGTCGTCGGCCTGTCGCTGATCGCGGTCTATGGGCTGGTGGTGCTCTACAGCGCCTCCGGGCAGAGCCTGCCGACCGTGCGGGGCACGATCGCGCGCCTGCTGCTCGGCGCGATCACGATGCTGCTGCTTGCGCGCATCAACCCCAATTTCCTGCGCCGCTCGACGCCCTGGGTGTACGCGGCGGGTTGCCTGCTGCTGCTCGTCGTCGCGGCGATCGGCCACGTCGGCATGGGCGCGCAACGCTGGCTGAACCTGGGGCTCTTCCGCTTCCAGCCCTCCGAGCTCATGAAGCTCGCGGTGCCGATGATGTGCGCCTGGTACCTGCACGAGCGGCCGCTGCCACCCTCCTGGACGGCGCTCGCCGCGATGGGTGCGCTGATCCTGGTGCCGGTCGCGCTCGTCGCCAAGCAGCCGGATCTCGGCACCGCGGCGCTGATCGCCATCGCGGGCGGACTCGTCATCGTGCTGGCAGGGCTGCGCGTGCGCGTGATGGCAGGGATGCTGGCTCTTGCCGCCGCCGCCGCCTGGTTCGGCTGGAACTTCATGCACGACTACCAGCGCAAGCGGGTGCTCACCTTCCTCAACCCGCAGACCGATCCCCTCGGCGCCGGCTACCACATCATCCAGTCGCAGATCGCCATCGGCTCCGGGGGCGTGTTCGGCAAGGGCTGGATGAATGGCAGCCAGGCACAACTCGAGTTCCTGCCCGAGCGCTCGACCGATTTCATCTTCGCGGTGATCGGCGAGGAATTTGGACTGCTCGGCCTGCTGCTGCTGCTGCTGCTGTACGCGTTCGTCGTGGGACGCGCGATCTACCTCGCGACCCAGACACAGGACACCTTCGCGCGGCTGCTCGCCGGGAGCCTGGCGCTCACTTTCTTCGTCTACGTGTTCATCAACGCCGGCATGGTCACGGGGCTCCTGCCGGTGGTTGGTGTACCGCTGCCGCTCGTGAGCTACGGCGGCAGCTCGGTCGTGACGCTGCTGGCCGGCTTCGGTATTCTGATGGCGCTGTACTCGCGGCGGAAACTGATCGGGTCGTAGTTGAAGCGGTGTCTTATATTTCTGCTCGCGCCGCTCGCCTGCGCGCCGGCGCTCGCGGCGCCGGCGAACACCCCGGCGCTGGCGGCGAGCTTCGACCTGCACCGCCCGGAGATCGTGGCCTTCATCAACGAGGTGACGCAGCGCGACGGTCTCAAGCGCAAGGAAGTGCAGCGATTGCTGAAGCAGGCGCGGCCGCAGCCGAAGATCATCGACATGATGAACCGGCCGATCGAGAAGGTCGCACCCTGGTGGGAATACCGCGAGCACTTCGTCAATGCCGAGCGCGTGGGCGATGGCGCGCAGTTCTGGGCCGAGCATCGCGAGTCGCTCGAGCGCGTCGCCGCGACCTACCAGGTGCCGCCGGAGTACGTGGTTGCCATCCTCGGGGTCGAGACCCGCTACGGGCGCATCACCGGCCACTACCGCGTGCTCGATGCGCTCGCGACGCTGGCGTTCGACTATCCACCGCGGCACAGCTACTTCGCCGGCGAGCTGGCGCAGTTCATGGTGCTCGCCAAGGAGAACCAGCTCGACCCGATCACCACCACCGGCTCGTACGCGGGCGCGATGGGCGCACCGCAGTTCATGCCCTCCGCTTACCGCCGCTACGCAGTCGCCTCCGGCAACGACCAGCGCCGCGACCTGTGGAGTGATTGGGACGGTATCCTCGCGAGCGTCGCCAACTACCTGCGCGAGAACGGCTGGAAGCCCGGGGAGCCGGTGCTCGCGGAAACTCGCATCGACCCGGCCGCGACCTTCCACATCGAGCCACACAATCTCGAGCTGAACGAGACGGTCGACACCCTCGGCGCGCAGGGCGTGAAGGTCGACCTCGACCTGCCGGCGGACACTCCGGCATTGCTGATACTCGCCGAGCAGCCCGATGGCCCGGCGTACCGGGTGGGCTTCCACAATTTCTACGTGCTGACCCGCTACAACGCGAGCGCGCGCTACGCCATGGCGGTGCATGACCTCGCGCAAGCCATCTCGCAGCGGGTGCAGGCAGCGGCCGCTGCACCATGAGCACCGCGCCGCGCATGGATCGCGCAGCGTCACCTTTCCTCGCCACCGCGCTCGCACTCGTGGCGCTCAGCGGCTGCTCCCTCACGCGGCACCGTGAGGCGCCGGCGCCGGCGCCGCCACCGGTCGTGCCCGCAGCGCCGCCCGACCTCACCGCCATCCCCGACGCGGTGCCGCGCGCCGAGCCGCGCAGCGCCCACGGCAATCCGCCCTTCTATGACGTGTTCGGGCGGCGCTACTACGTGCTCGCGAGCGCCGATGGCTACCTCGAGCGCGGGGTAGCGTCCTGGTACGGGCCGACCTTCCACGGCGGCAACACCTCGAGCGGCGAGCCCTACGACATGTACGCCATGACGGCGGCCCACAAGACAGTGCCGCTGCCGTGCTACGCGCGGGTCACCAACCTCCGCAACGGCAAGAACGTCGTGGTGCGCATCAACGACCGCGGGCCGTTCGTCGCCAACCGACTCATCGATCTGTCCTACACGGCGGCCGCGCGGCTCGACATGCTGCGCGAGGGTACGACGCTGGTCGAGGTGCGCGTGCTCAGCCCCTCGGTGCCGGATGTGCTCACGCGCTCGAGCGCAGAGCCGCCGCCGGCGCTGTACGTGCAGGCGGGCGCCTTCGCCGATCAGCAGAACGCGCAACGGCTGCTCGAGCGGCTGCAGGCGGCGGGTCTCGAGCGGGCCTTCATCGCGCTGCCGCTGCAGACCGGCACGCATCTCTACCGGGTGCGCCTGGGACCGGTCGAGAGCGTCGCGCAGTTCGATGAGCTCGCCGCGCGGCTCGCCGCGCTCGGCATCGCGGACGCGCGGCTCGCGCTCGAGTGAGACTCGCGCCCGCCCGATCCCGCGAGCGCTGCTTGAACCACTGCGGAAAATCACGCTTGACGCCCGCGGCAAGGCTCGTTCCGTGCAATAAGACGCGTGATTTTTTGCCGGCCCCGGTTAAGATCTGCGCCCTTCCCACACCTTAGGAAATCTCTGCCCGTGATCCGCTCAGTACCCGCTGCATTCGCCCTGGCGCTCGTAATGGCGACGCGCGCGCACGCCACGGCGCCCACCTCCCTGCCCGCGCCGGCTCCACCCATCGCTGCACCGGCGCCCGCAGCGGACCCACACACCGCCGCACCGGTCCCCGCGCCACCCACGGTGACGGCGCACGCGTGGATCCTGATGGATCACTTCAGCGGCCGGGTGCTGGCGCAGGAGCGGCCCGATGAGCGCGTAGAGCCCGCGAGCCTCACCAAGCTGATGACCGCCTACGTGGCATTTACCGCGCTCGCCGACGGACGGCTGAAGCTCACCGACATGGCCACGATCAGCGAGCACGCCTGGCGCGCCGAGGGCTCGCGCACGTTCGTGCAGGTGGGGACACGCGTTCCCGTGGACATCCTGCTGAAGGGCATGATCGTGCAGTCGGGGAACGACGCGACCATTGCGCTCGCGGAGCAGATCGGCGGCACCGAGGCCGCGTTCGCGCAGATGATGAACGAGTACGCACGGCGGCTCGGCCTCACCGGGACTCACTACGTCAACAGCGACGGGCTCCCCTCGCCCGAGCACTACACCACCGCCCGCGATGTGGCGACGCTCGCCAACGCCCTGATCCGCGACTACCCACAGTACTACCCGCTGTTTTCCCTGCACGAGTTCCGGTGGAACAACATCCGCCAGACCAACCGCAACGGCCTGCTCGGCAAGGATCCATCCGTCGACGGCCTGAAGACCGGGCACACGGACACCGCCGGCTACTGCCTCACCGCCTCTGCCAGCCGCAGCGGCATGCGACTGGTGTCGGTCGTGATGGGTGCCCCGAGCATCAAGGCCCGCGAGGAGGCGAGCGCGGCATTGCTCGGCTATGGCTACACCTTCTACGAGACTGTGCGCCTGAAGAGCGCCAACGAGACGGTGCTGAAGCCGCATGTCTACAAGGCGGCGACTGACCTCGCCAGCATCGGCGTGGCGCACGATGTGTATGCGACGGTCGCGCGCGGCCAGGCGGCCACGCTGCAGACCCGCGCGGTGCTGAGTCACGAGCCGCTGGTCGCACCGCTCACTGCGGGTCAGCAGGTCGGCGAGCTCATCGTGGCGGATGCCGGCGGCGAGCTCGTCGAGCGGGTGCCGCTGGTGGCGCTCGCCGCCGTGCCAAAAGGCGGCCTCTGGGCCCGTGCCTGGGACAGTGTCGCCCTGATGTTCCATTGAGGAGGCCGCCGTGGCCGAGCCCCTGCCGCTGTGTTACCTGAATGGCGAATACCTGCCGCTCAGCGAGGCACGGATCTCGCCGCTCGATCGGGGCTTCCTCTACGCCGACGCCGTCTACGAGGTCATGCCGGTGTATGGCGGGCGCCCGTTCCGCGTCGCGGCCCACATGGGGCGGCTCGCGCGCAGCCTCGCTGAGATCAGCATGGAGGATCCGCACACCCGCGAGGAATGGCGCGCGATACTCGGCACCCTGATCGAGCGCAACGGCGGTGGCGACCAGTATGTCTACTGGCAGGTGTCACGCGGGGCACAGCTCGGCCGCACCCATGCGCCGCTGCCGCACATTCCGCGCACCGTGTTCGCCTTCTGCGCCCCCTGGCCTGAGCCACCGCGCGATCTCGCCGAACGCGGCGTCGGCTGCGTGACGGCCACCGACACCCGCTGGGCGCGCTGCGACATCAAGTCCACCGCGCTGCTCGCGAACGTACTGTTGCGGCAGGTTTCGGTGGAGGCCGCGGCGGCCGAAACCATCCTGCTGCGCGAGGGCGAGCTCACGGAAGCCTCGGCATCCGCCGTGCACGTGGTGCTCGGCGGCGAGGTGCGGGTGCCGCCGGGCTCGCAGCGCATCCTTCCCTCGACCACCCGTGGCGCCGTGGAGGAAATGGCGGCGCGCCTCGCCATCCCCTGGCGCGTACAGACGGTCAGCGAGGCACAGCTGCGTTCCGCCGACGAGGTGTGGATCTCGGCCGCGACGCGCGAAGTCCAACCCGTCACCGTGCTCGATGGCCACCCGGTCGGCAGCGGCCGCCCGGGTCCGCTGTGGCGACGCGTGTACGAGGAGCTGCAGCGCTACAAGCAGGAGCTCGCCGGCACCCCCTGGTGAGCGCGCCGGGAGGCGCGCCGCGGCCGATGTGCGTGCCTGTGACCGCCGTCCCGGTCCCGGCGGCTATAACCCGTTTGTCACCGCCGCGTCACCTGCGGGAAACTGACGCTGCCGAAGCCGCCCCGGTAGCATTGCGCGGATGTCCATCACGCTCGACCAGGTCACCAAGCACTACGCCGGCGTACCGGTCGTCAACGACGTCTCGCTCGACATCGGCGATGGAGAGTTCTTCGTGCTGCTGGGGCCGAGCGGCAGCGGCAAGAGCACGCTGCTGCGCGCCGTAGCGGGCCTTTCGGGCGTCGACCACGGCCGGATCTCACTGCACGGGCGCGACGTCACCCACGTCGCCGCGCGCAAGCGCGGGGTTGGACTCGTATTCCAGAACTACGCGCTGTTTCGCCACATGACCGTGGCCGACAACATCGAGTTCGCGCTGCGCGTGCGTCACATGCGCGCCCGCGCCCGCCGCCAGCGCCGCGCCGAGCTGCTGCGCCTCGTGTCGCTCGAGGGCATGGATGATCGGTTGCCGGCGCAGCTCTCCGGTGGCCAGCAGCAGCGCGTCGCCGTGGCACGGGCGCTGGCGCACAAGCCCGAGGTGCTCCTGCTCGATGAGCCTTTTGGGGCGCTCGACGCGAAGATCCGCGAGGAGCTGCGGCGCACCATCCGCCAGGTGCAGCGCGAGCTCGGGATCACGACCGTGCTCGTGACGCACGACCAGGAAGAAGCCTTTGCCCTGGCGGACCGCATCGGCATCATGAGTCAGGGCCGGCTCCTGGAGGTGGGCGCGCCGCACGAGCTGTACGCGCGGCCCGCGACGCGCTTCGTGGCGACCTTCCTCGGCGCCGCGAACCTGTTCCTCGCCCGTCGCACGCCCGACGGTATCCAGGTCGGCGGCAAGACCATGGGCAGCGCCGAGCGCGCCCCGGGCGGGCCGGAGCACGAGGTGGTCGCGGTCGTGCGCCCCGAGGAAGTGGAGATCGCGCCGGCGCGCGAGGCGCTCGGCTCTCGCTACCTCGGGCAGGGCATCGTCGCTGAGGTCACCTTCACCGGTGCGCTCGAGCGGCTGCGCGTCCGCCTCGATGAGGCCGTGCCCGCGCCGCTGCTCGCGAGCGGCGACGGTGACGGCGGCGTCGCCCTGCAGGTGACCCGCACCCGGCACGCGCATCGCGGTTTCGAGGTGCAACAGGGACAGAGCGTCGCGGTGGGTCTGCGCCGCGTGCACGTTCTGCCGACGCCGCTCTCGAGCTTCACCGCCTGCGCGCGCAGCGAGCCGCTCGCCGATGCGCTCACGCGTCAGCCGCTGCTCGCGGAGCTCGTCGCGCGCATGAAGACGCGCATCGCGGTACGCGTCGAGCCCGCGCTCGGGTTGGCGGACGAGCCCGCGCAGGCACAGGGCGAGTTTTTCGGAACCACGGTGATCGCCGCCGAGGGCGACAATGCGGTGCGCGCCGAATGGCTGCTGCGCCGGGGCGTGAAGGACCTGCTGGTGCTGCCGGAGAACGCCGCCCCGCCACAGCGCGTGCTGATCCACTGGATGGGCGAGGCAGCGCGCAGCGCGACGCTCGCGGTCTCGGCGAGCGTGCTGCGGCACGTGCCCGCCGAAGCGGTGTACCTCGGGATCTTCCCGGGCCGCGGCGACAGCGAGCGGCACTCGTCCGGGATGCGTGAGCTTCTCGATGCGCGTTCGGAGGCCCAGGCCGCTCATGGCCTGGACATGCGCACCGAGCTGCATTTCGGTGACGTGGCCCAGGAACTCACGCGCCGTCTCGCCGAGGCACCGGCCCAGATGCTGATCGTCGGCGTCACCGAGCTCAGGCACTTTGCCGCCGCCTTCCGCGCGCTGCTCGAAGGCGGACGCTGGCCGGTGCTGATCGTGCAGCGCGGCGCTTCATGAGCTTCCGCAAGGCGAGCGTCCTGCCCGGGTTCGGGCTGACCTTCGGCTACACCACGTTCTTTCTCTCCGCCATCGTGCTGCTGCCGCTGGCGGCGCTGGCGCTGTCGGCGGCCTCGATGCACTGGAGCGATTTCCTGCGCGTGGTGACGAGCCCGCGTGCGCTCGGCTCCTATCGCCTCTCCTTCGGCGCTTCGCTCCTCGCCGCCTCCATCAACGTGGTGTTCGGCTTCATCATCGCCTGGACGCTGGTGCGTTACGAATTCCCGGGCCGCAAGATCATCGACGCGCTGATCGACATGCCGTTCGCGCTGCCGACCGCCGTTTCCGGCATCGCGCTCACCACCGTGTTCGCACAGAACGGCTGGATCGGTCGGTATCTCGAGCCACTCGGCATAAAGGTCGCCTATACCTGGATCGGCGTCACCCTGGCACTGACGCTCATCAGCATGCCGTTCGCGGTGCGCGCGGTGCAGCCGGCGCTGCAGGAGGTGCAGCGCGATCTGGAGGAGGCTGCCGAGACTCTCGGTGCCCGCCGCGTGTACGTGCTCCGGCGCATCATCCTGCCGACGGTGCTGCCCGCGCTCCTCACCGGCTTCACCCTGGCGTTCGCACGCGCGGTCGGCGAGTACGGCTCGGTGATATTCATTGCCGGCAACCTGCCGATGAAGACCGAGATCACCCCGCTCCTCATCGTCATTCACCTCGAGGAGTTCGACTACCAGGGTGCGGCGGCGCTCGGGGTGGTGATGCTCGGGATCTCCTTCGTGATCCTCCTCGCCATCAACCTGCTGCAGGCGTGGGGCCGGCGGCGGCACGTGCGGGCGGCGCACTGATGGCCGTGGTCCTGCCGCACGGCGCGCTCGCCGACGATGCCGCCACCCGCCCGGGCCAGCACACCTGGATGGATGCCATCGTCCGCTGGCTGTGCATCACGGTGTCACTCACCTTCCTCGCCGCCGTGCTGCTCGCGCCGCTCGCGACGGTGTTCGCCATGGCGTTCAGCAAGGGGCTCGCGCCCTACCTGCGCACCTTCGCCGACCCCGACACGCTCGCGGCGATCCGTCTCACCCTGACGACCGCGCTCGTGGTCGTGCCGCTCAACACGGTGTTCGGGCTGGCGGCCGCCTGGGCGATCGGCAAGTTCGAGTTCCGCGGCAAGAGCATGCTCATCACGCTCATCGACCTGCCGCTGGCGATCTCGCCGGTGATCTCCGGCATGGTGTTCGTGCTGCTGTTCGGTCTGCACGGCTGGTTCGGGGCGTGGCTGCAGGAGCACGACATCTCGATCGTCTTCGCACTGCCCGGCATCATCCTGGCGACGATGTTCGTGACTTTCCCGTACGTGGCACGCGAGCTCATTCCGCTCATGCAGCAGCTCGGCAACGACGAGGAGGAAGCGGCCATCACCCTCGGCGCCGGCGGCTGGATGACCTTCTTTCGCGTGACGCTGCCAAAGGTGCGCTGGGGCCTGGTGTATGGCATGGTGTTGTGCAACGCGCGCGCCATGGGCGAGTTCGGCGCAGTGTCGGTGGTGTCCGGACACATCCGCGGGCTCACCAACACCATGCCACTGCACATCGAGATCCTCTACAACGAATACAACTTCGTCGGTGCCTTCGCCGTCGCCTCGCTCCTCACCCTGCTCGCGGTGCTGACGCTCGTGGTCAAGACGCTCGTCGAGCGCACCGGCTACCGCAGGCGCTGACCGCCATGCTCGAGCGTCTGCGGCGGCTGTTGGAATCGCACTGGCCCGACCCGGCGAGGACCAGCCTCACCTGGTGGCTGGCGGCGATCCACGTCGCGCTGGTGCTGCTCGTGGCGGGCGGCATCACCTGGTCCGCGAGCCGCATGCTGCGCGAGCTCGCCGACGCACAGGGAAAGGCACGCGTGCAGCTCGCCGCCACCAGTGCGCGCGAGGAGCTGCGCCGCATGGGCGAGGATGCCCACGCGGCGGCGCAGACGCTTGCCGAGCGGCCCACGCTGCAGCGCCTGCTGGCGGAAGGCCGCAACGAGTCGCTCTCGCCGCTCCTCAGCCGCTCCTGCGAGGCCGCCGGAGTCGAAGCCTGCGCGGTGCTCTCGGGCAAGGCGGTCATCGCGCTGTCGGGGCCGGCACTCGACTGGCAGCAGGTCGTCACGGCGGCGAGTGAGCAGGGGGCGACCTTCATGGCGCTGCCCTCGACCGAGCACGTGCCACTGCTCGGCGCCCGCGCGGCGCTCGGCGACCAGGGCGTCACGCTGTACGTCGCGCGACGGCTCGATCAGGCGCTGGCGCAGACCCTCAGCACGCGTGTCGGGGCCGAGGTGCGTCTGATCGACTACCGCTCTTATCTCACTGCCCCGGTCGGCGCCTTCACTCCGCTTTACGCCGCGGCACTCGCCGATGGCCACTCGGCGGTGCAGCGCATCGACTCGCAGGACAGTTACGCGGCTGCCGTGCCGGTGTTCGCCGCGACCGGCGAGGCGATCGCGCTCATCGAGGCGCGTCTGCCGACGAGCGCGGTCGATACCGCGGCGCGTCACTTCCTGCACCGGCTGCTCGCCGCGGCGCTGCTGCTCGCGGGCCTGGCAGTGCTCGCCTCGCTGATTCTCGGCAGCCTCGTGGCCGGCCCGGTGCGGGCACTGACCGCCGCCGCCACGCGGCTCGGCAGCGGGGACTTCTCCGCCTCGATCCCGACCGGCGGCGCCGCCGAAGTCGGCGCGCTGGCCCGCACCATGGAGGACATGCGCCGCAACCTCATCGAGCTCACGAGCACGCTGCGGCGGCGCGAGGCCGAGGCGCGCGCGGTGCTCGGCGGCATCGTCGAGGGAGTCTATGCGGTCGACAAGAACCGCATCATGCGCTACCTGAATCCCCAGGCCGAGCGGCTGCTGGGTGTGTCCTCCGGGGAAGCGGTCGGCCGCTTCTGCGGCGATGTGCTCAAGCCGCGCCCGGAAGACGGCCGCCGGCCGTGCGAGTTCCGCTGCCCGATCGTGCACGCGCGCAGCGCGGAAAGCGCCAAGGCGGTCGAGCACCTCACCGCCCGTCCCGGTGACGCCCGCACCACCGTGATCACGAGCAGCCAGCCCGCCGATGGCCTGCAGGTGCAGGTGATCCGCGACGAGACCGAGCTCGAAGCGGTGCGCCGTGCGCGCGACTCGGTACTCGCCAACATCTCGCACGAGTTCCGCACCCCGCTCGCCGCACAGCTCGCCTCCATCGAGCTGCTGCTCACCGGGCTTGAGCAGATGCCGCGCGCGCAGCTGCGCGAGCTCATCACCTCGCTCGAGCGCGGCACGCTGCGTCTCACGCAGCTGATCGACAACCTGCTCGAGAGCGTGCGCATCGAGTCCGGACAGCTCGCCATCCGCCAGCAGAGCGTCGCGCTCGCCGAGGTCGTCGAGGACGCGCGCGCGCTCGTCGGCTCGCTCCTCGCCCAGCGCCGCCAGACCCTCGATGTGAGTCTCCCGGAGCAGCTGCCGCCCGTGAACGCCGACAAGACGCGTCTCACCCAGGTGTTCGTCAACCTGCTCGCCAACGCCAACAAGTTCGCCCCCGAGGACAGCGTGGTGCGCATCGGCGCCGAGGCGCAGGCAGGCGTCGTACGCGCCTGGGTGGAGGACGAGGGCGCGGGACCCGCGGCGGTCGATGACACGCAGCTGTTCGCGCGCTTCCGCCGCGGCGGCAGCGAGCCCGAGCCGGCCGGGCTCGGACTCGGATTGTGGCTCGTGAAGTCGATCATCGACCGTCACGGCGGCCGAGTCACTTTCGAGCGCACCGCCACCGGCCGCACCCGCTTCAGCCTCACCCTGCCCGCCGAGGAGGCCGCATGAAGGTACTGGTGGCGGACGACGATGCCGACCTGCGCGAGCTCATCGCCTTCACGCTCGCCCAGGCCGGCTACCTGGCGATCAAGGCGCACGATGGCCCCTCCGCGGTGCGGCTGTTCACGGAGGAGTCCCCGGATCTCGTGGTTCTCGACATCAACATGCCGGGACTCTCGGGGTTCCAGGTGTGCGAGGCGATCCGCGCGCGCTCGCGTGTGCCGGTCATGATGCTGACGGTGCGCGGCGAGGAAGAGGACCTGGTGCGCGCGCTCGGGCTCGGCGCCGATGACTATCTCACCAAGCCTTTCAGCCCGCGCACCCTGGTGGCACGTATCCGTGCGCTGCTGCGCCGCGCCGGCATGGAAAACACCGCGCCG
>DASQRV010000374.1:0-2005 GCA_035642735.1 Steroidobacteraceae bacterium | reverse complement strand
CGCCTCGCCTGGCTCACGAGGCTGCTGCAGGATGGGCTCGCGTTCCTCAGCGAGGTACCCCCCGCCGACTCGGCGCTCCTCGAGGTTGTGCCGCTCGTCGGTCGCGTGCTCGAGACCAACTACGGCTACACCTTCGATGTGCGCTCGGTGCCCCAACCCGAGAATCTCGCCTACTCCGATCTCGGGCTCGGCCTGCACACCGATAATCCCTATCGCGAGCCGGTACCCGGGTTTCAGGCGCTGCACGCACTGATTGCCTCAAGCGAGGGCGGCGACAGTCTCTTCGCCGATGGCTTCGCGATCGCCGAACACCTGCGGGCGAGCGCGCCCGATGCTTTCGCGCAGCTCACCGCGACGGCGGTGCCATTCCACTATCGCTCAGGTGACGCGGAGCTGCGCGCCGAGCGGCCATTGATCCATCTGGCCGTCAACGGCGAGGTGACGGCGGTCCACTACAACAACCGCTCGATCGCACCGCTGAACCTGCCCGCGCGCGAGGCGGCGCGCTTCTACAGCGCCTATCGGCGGCTCGCGTCCGTGCTACGCACTCCACGCCTGCAGCTGCGTACACGCCTCGACGCCGGCACGCTGGTCGTCTTCGACAACCAGCGCGTTCTGCATGGCCGCAGCGCATTTTCGTCCGCGCGTTACCCGCGGCACCTGCGCGGCTGTTACCTCTCGCGCGACAGCGTCTACAGCGAGACCGCCCTGCTGCGGCGCCGACTGGCGGCGGCGGCCGCATGACTCTCGCCGCGGAGATACTGGCGCTCTACGAATCGCGCGGTACGCAGGCGTATTTCGGCGAGCGCGTCTCGATGGTCGAGCACGGCCTGCAGGCGGCACATTTCGCACGGGCCGAGGGTGCTGCGGAGGCACTGGTGCTGGCGGCGTTGCTGCACGACATCGGGCATCTTCTCGAGGTCACGCCCGATGCCATCGAAGAGTGGACACTCGATGCGCGCCACGAGGAGATCGGAGCGCGCTGGCTGGCGCAACACTTCGACGCCGCGGTGTCCGAGCCGGTGCGCCTGCACGTGCGCGCCAAGCGCTACCTGTGCGCCACGGATGCCGCTTACTCCGCGCGCCTGAGTGAGGCCTCGGTACACACCCTGAAGCTGCAGGGTGGCCCGATGTCGGCGCACGAGGTGCCGCGCTTCGAGGCGGAGCCCTTCTGGCGCGAAGCGCTGCGCGTGCGGCGCTGGGATGACCAGGGGAAGGTGGCGGGACTGAAGACGCTCGCGTTGCGGGATTACGCGCCGCTCATCGAGCGCGTCGCGGGTGGCGGATGAGTGTCATGGACATCGATCCGGAGCAGATTGCCTACACTCCTTCGACCGGAGTGCGGCGCGTCCACGAGACGCCGCTCGTCGCTGCCAGCGCGGAGAGCCTCGCAGGCTACGGTCGTCTCGTCGACAATCCGCGGGAGTTCCCCATCGAGATCGTGCCGTGGCCCGCCCAGGGCTGGCGTGCGATCGATGCGAACACCGGTGACCAGGGCGGAGTGACCGAGGGGCTGTTCGAGTTCAAATGGAAGGGCGAGACCCTCTACGCGCGCAACCACGCCGTCGGTGACAGCTATCTCTTCGGCTGGAGCAACTGGCCGGAGGAAGCAGCGGCCGAGCGGCAGGCGCAGCCGCGCGAGCGCGCGCTCATCTGGCGCGCCAACTATCACCCCGACGGCGGGCAGCTCTTCTATCCGCTCAAGGGACAGAGCTTCGTCGTGCCGCTGGCGCTGCCGGGAGACGATGTCACGCCCGGGAAGTTCGTCAGCTTCTGGTGCGATGGTCGCAGCGCGCTCTATCTGCACCCCAACGTCTGGCACGGCGCGATCGTGCCGCTCGATGACGAGGCGGAGTTTCTCGACCGCCAGGGACGGGTGCACGCGCGCGTCTCGGTCAACTTCGTCACCGAATTCGGCTGCTATCTCGCTGCACCGTTGCGCCATCCATAAAAAAACCGGCGCCCCGTGGGGCGCCGGTCGGGCGTGCGATCACGCTGCGCTGCG
>DASQRV010000373.1:0-2129 GCA_035642735.1 Steroidobacteraceae bacterium | reverse complement strand
GGGAATTTAGCAAACGTAGACAGATCTGTCTACAATGCGGTGATGCAGCTCCCCGCAACCTCCAGGTCAGATCTACAGGCGCGGCCGGCGCGCGAGCGCATCCTGCTCACCGCGCACGACCTCTTTTATCGGGAGGGTATCCGCAGCACCGGGATCGACACGGTCATCGCGCGCGCCGCGGTGACCAAGGTGACCTTCTACCGTCATTTCAAGAGCAAGAACGACCTGATCGTCGCCTACCTCGAGTACCGCCACGAGCGCTGGATGAGCTGGTTCACTGCGGCACTGCAGCGTCACGGGGGAACGCTGCAGGCACTCGTGCCGACGATGGCCGAATGGTTCCGCTCCCCGGAGTATCGCGGCTGTGCATTCATCAATGGCGTCAGCGAAATCGCCCCGGCACTGCCACAGGTCACGGAGATCACCCGGCGGCACAAGGCGGAGATGCAGCAGGCGATCGCGGCGCTGTTGCCGGACGTACGGCGCCGCCAGAGCGCGGCACGCTCGCTCGCACTGGTGATCGATGGCTCGATCGTGCAGGCGCAGTTTTGCGCCGATCCCGAGGCAGTGCTACGCGACCTGCGTCAGCTCGTCAAGCTGATCGGCGGCGAGCGCGCACACCTTCAATCTTCCTTATAGACGCGGCCTTCCTTCATCACGAAGCGCACGTCCTCCAGCACCCGCACGTCGCGGAGCGGGTCGCCGCGGACCGCGATGATGTCGGCCAGCTTGCCCTTGGTGATCGAGCCCAGCCTCGATGAGACTCCGAGCAGATCCGCGTCGGCGGTCGTTGCCGCCTGAATCGCCCGCATGGGGGTCATGCCGTTCTCGACCATCAGGGTGAACTCGCGCGCGTTGGTGCCGAAAGGACAGACGCCGATGTCCGTGCCGAAGCCGATCTTCACGCCGGCATTGACCGCCTTGCGGAAGTTGGCGAGCTGCGCGGTCATGATCTGCTGCGCCTTGGCGACGAACTCGGGCGGATAGTTCGTGCCGACGCAATCGCGTACCTCGAGCGTCGGCACGAGATAGGTCCCATGCTGCTTCATGAGCGCGCGTCCCTCATCATCCATGAGAGTACCGTGCTCGATCGAGGCGGCCCCGGCACGGATCGCGGCCTTGATGCCCTCGGCGCCGTGCGCATGCACGGCGAGCTTGAGGCCGAAGTTGCGCGCCTCGTCCGCCCCGGCCGCGAGCTCCTCGGGCGTCGCCTCGCGGCCGGCCGGATTGCTGTTGTGCGTGAGCACCGCACCCGTCGCGAACATCTTGATCAAATCGACGCGCTGACCCGCGAGCATGCGTACGCGCTCGCGCACCTCGCTCGGCGAATTTGCCGCGCCGTAGCGCAGGTCCCAGGGCAGGGTCACATCGGGAGCGAAGCCGGTGACCGCGCCGGCGCCGCCGGCGATGGTCAGGTACGCGCCGGCCACATACATACGTGGGCCGATGACATCGCCGCGATTGATGGCATCGCGCAGCGCCACATCGACCAGCGCGCGGTACGAGCCCAGATCGCGCACGGTGGTGAAGCCCGCGAGCAGTACCGCGCGTGCGTTGGGAATGGAGCCGAAGGCACGCTCGGCAGCCGTGTGCTCGAGTTCGGCGAGCGGGTCCTGGTTGCGCTGGTCGATGGTGAGATGGGTGTGGGCATCCATCAGGCCCGGTAGAACGGTATAGGCGCCGAGATCGATCAGGCGAGCGTCGGCGGGCACCGGGACGTCGGGGCCGACGTCGGCGATCACGCCATCGCGCACGATGATCAGCTGTGCGCCCGCCAGCCGTCCGGCGACCGTATCGATGAGGTGGCCGGCGCGGATCGCGATCGGGCGCTCGGCGGCGCACGCCGGGCCAGCGAGGCCCGCCAGGACGAGCAGCAGCGCACCGACCACGGACCTCGCTTCCATCTGCCGCGCCCTCCCCCGACTGTTGTTTTAAGATGTGTGCGCTGCGCGGCTGCCGAGTATACCGATCGGTCTGCACTCGCTCCATGGCGGGCGAGGTGCCAGGCCATCAGCCGTGCGCTGGGAAGCGGGGGAAAATGCTCAATGCGAGTAGGCCGGCATCTGCCGCGCAGGTCGCGACGTCTCACGGCCGGGTGATCCTGGCCTCCAGCCTCGGCACGGGCTTCG
>DASQRV010000372.1:0-4392 GCA_035642735.1 Steroidobacteraceae bacterium | reverse complement strand
ATCACTCGCGAGGTGCCGGCGGTGGAGGCCGCGGCGTTGCCTCAGGTGACCTTCGATCACGAGTTGACGGTACACGTGAACGGCGATGACGTGCGTGCGGTGCACTACCCCAACGCCCACACCGACGGCGACACCATCGTGTTCTTTCCCCACACCGGGACGGTCGCGATGGGGGACATCTACGTGCGCTACGGCTTTCCCTTCATCGACATCAACAGCGGCGGGACCGTGCAGGGAATGATGGCGGCCTGCGAGGACGTGCTCCGGCGTGTGCCGGCGGATGCGCGGGTCGTCCCGGGGCACGGCGAGGTTGGTGGCGTCGCCGATCTGCGCGAGTACCTGCAGATGCTGAAGGACACGAGTGCGGCGGTCGCGGGCGCGCTGAAAGCGGGCAAGACGCTCGCGCAGATGAAGCAGGAGCGCGTCCTCGGCCGCTGGAGCGAGCGCTATTCCCCGCCCAAGGCCTTCGTCGACACCGACGCCTTTACCGAGACACTCTACAACTCCCTGCGGCCGGGACACGTCGCGCGCCACGGCAGTCGACCGCGCTGACCCATGCCCGCCACTCGCGACTTGCGTGCTCGCGAGATGGCGGTATAGCGTTCGACAGGCAGGAGGCATACCCCGGAGAGCGCCATGCGTTGGGACGATCTGCGCGAAAGCACCAACATCGAGGACGTTCGCGCCAGCACCGGCGGCGCAGGTTTGAGACTCGGTGTCGGCGGCACGCTTCTGGCTCTCATCGCTTCCTACTTCCTCGGTATCGACCCGCGGCTCATCCTGGGTCTGATGAGCGCGGTGCCGAGCCAACAATCGGCACCCGCGGCGCAATACGGCACACCGCAGGATGAGCAGGGCCGCTTCATCGCCGCCGTTCTGGGTGAGACCGAGGACACCTGGAGCGCCATCTTCCAGGCGCAAGGGCTGCAATACGTTCCGCCGAAGCTGGTGCTCTATCGCGACGCCATACCGACAGCCTGCGGCACCGGCAGCGCGGCAGCTGGCCCCTTCTATTGTCCGAGCGACCGCAAGGTGTATCTCGACCTGAGCTTCTTCCAGCAACTCGGGGATGAGTTCCAGGCCCCCGGGCAATTCGCCCAGGCGTATGTGCTCGCCCACGAGGTCGGGCATCACGTGCAGAACCTCCTCGGCATCGCCGACCGTGTACGTGCCGCCCAGGAGCGTGCCTCGGAGGCAGAGGCCAATCGGCTTTCGGTGAAGCTCGAGCTGCAGGCGGATTGCTTCGCCGGTGTCTGGGCGCACCATGCCGATGAGACCAAGCACATCCTGGAACAGGGTGATGTCGAGTCCGCCCTGCGCGCGGCGAGCGCCGTGGGCGATGACACGCTGCAGCGACGCACCCGGGGTTATGTCGTACCGGATTCCTTCACGCACGGCACTTCGGCGGAGCGCGTGAGTTGGTTCAAGCGCGGCCTGACTTACGGCACCATCGAGAGCTGCGATACCTTCTCAGCGCCGACGTAGCAAACCCACGGCCGGCGCGCTCGAACGTCAACCCAAACCGAAGCCGCCGCTACTTCCCCTTGGCCGCCGCATCCTCGGCCTGGCGGACCTGAGCCATCGCCCTATCGGTCGCCTGCCGGGCGCACTCGGCGTCGCTCGGTCTGGCATTCCGGAAGCGTCTGCCGATTTCCTGGCACGCCGCCATGGCAGCCTGGCTGATGCGCGCTTCGAACGCCCTGGCGCCCTGCTCGGTGCTGATATCGAGTCCCTCGGCCGTCACCGTGTAACCCATGGAAACGTCCTTGATAGGTATGCCGCTCGAGGTCGTACCGATCCTCGTCGACACCATGCGATGGGTTTCTACGATGACTTCCGGCATCGGAACATTCTGCGCGATCACATTGGCCGCCACGGCAGCTGCGGCAACCGTGCCGGCAGTGATGAGCTTCTTACTCATGACAAACCCTGTTGATGGCAAACCCTCACCCTCAAGTGTGAAGGAGTGTTGGGCCTGCGTCACTTCTCGTTGGGCTGTTGGTCAAGCTCGAGCTGCAGGCCTGACCCCTGTCGTTTCTACCCGCTCTTGCCCGAATAGTTCGCGGACAGGTAGTCGAGAATCTGCTTCGCTTCCTCGTCGGTGATCGGCGCGCCGAAGCGATCCTTCATCTTCTGAATGGTCTTCTGCCACGCGGCGCGATTCATGGCCGGTGCATTGGCCGGGATGTACTCGACGCTGTGGCAGATGATGCAGCGGCCGACCGTGAGGTCGCGTCCCGCGCCGTCGCGAAGCTCGGTGGGCTCGGCGGCAGCCGCCGGTGGTGCAGAAGCGGCCTGCGGAGCGCCCGCCTGGGCAGCCGCGGCGAGCGCGGCCAGCGCGGCAAGCGCCGCTGCAGGGTGGCGGTGCGGGCGTATCAAGTGACCTCCACCGCGACCGTCTGCACCCTGTTGTCGTGGTAGCCCGAAGGGTTCCAGGTGAGTTTGTCCGGCTGCGTGGCGCCGCTCCGACTGCGGGCGCGGACGGCGAGCACCATCGGTCCGGGTCTCGACGTGTCGATTGGCATGCGAAACTGCCGCCACGCAAAGCGCCCGAAGTCCGGCCCGAGCGTTGCCGCGCGCCAGCTCCTGCCGCCGTCGACCGAGACGTCCACTGCTGCGATTCCCGCTCCACCGTCCCACGCCTGGCCGGTGATCTCACCCCGCTCACCGCGCCTGAGGCGTGTCGTTGGGGCAGGACTGACGATGAGCGAGTTCACCAGCATCTCGGTGATCGGCGTCGTCTCCGGTGTTTCCTGCGTAACGAAGCGCGGGCCCGGAAAGACACCGGTCGGCAACCGGTAGCCACCCCTCATCCAGAAGCCATCGAAAGCCTTCGGCTCGATGCGAATGTCGTTGAGATGTTTCACCCAGTAAGTCCCCGCCCACCCCGGGACGATCAGGCGCACCGGAGCACCGTTCCAGTGCGGCAGGGGCTCGCCGTTCATCTCGAAGGCGATGAGCGTGTTCTCGTCGAGTGCGCGGTCGATCGGCAGGCTCTTGACGAAAGCGGGGGTTTCCGGCAGCACCGCCGAATCGGATCCTCTGTAAACGACCTCGAGGGCATCCGACGCGACGCCCGCCTTGCGCAGCACATCTCGCAGCCGTACCCCTCCCCACAGCGCGTTGCCGATGGCCCCTGTGCCCCACTGGACCCCGGGCACGCGCGGCGAGAAAAGCCCGCGCCGGTTGCCGGCGCACTGATTGATGGCCGCAAGACTCACGTACTGAAAACCGCTCTGCAGCTCAGGCAGTGAGAGCGAGAGGGGCCGCTGCGCGCTCGCCCCGCCCACCTGCAGCCGCCAGGTCGCCGGATCTACAAGCGGTATGACCGTCAGGTGATAACGGACAAAAAAGGCATCGTTGCGCGTGAATGGACTCGCGAGCTCCGCGAGCGGGGTCTCGAAGTTCGGCGGCCGGAAGGCGCGCTGGATGAGCGGTCGCTTGCCCGGCAGAGCAGCGAGCACCTCGTCCGTGGCACCCGTATCCGCCGCGACCGATTGATCGGCGCGCACCCGTGCGGCCAGCCAGCTCCCCGCGCCTGTCAGTAACAGGTCTCGCCGTGTGACCACGTCAGGAGCAGCTCTTGCCGTGATCGGGTCGTGCACCCGAGGCCTTGGCAGCCGCCTCGCTCATGTACTGACCCTGCTTGGTCTTGCCGTACCACTGGTCTCCGGGGCAGTGATAGACCTTGCTGGCGGTGTTCACCCACACCTGGCCTGCTCCGCCACCCGGTGCGGGCTGGGCGGGCGGCGCGTACTTCTGGCCGGACGCCGTGGCGGGCGCGGTGGCAGCCGCACCAGCGGTGGTCGCCGCTGCCGCACCTGCCGCCGGTGCCGCCGCGGCTGCGCCGCCACCCGAGGCACTGGCGGCCTTGTTGATCCCGCCATGGCCACTGCAGGCACCGCGACCGCCGTGCGGAGAGGTCGTACCGTCCTTGCAGACGACCGGAGTGCCGCTCGCGGATGCCGCGCCCGCCGTCGCCGGGGCCGCGGCTGCAGCTGCCGCGGGAGCCGTGCCTCCGCTCGAGGCAGCTTTGTTCACACCGCCGTGACCGCTGCAGGCTCCACGACCGGCGTGAGGCGAGGTGGTGCCGTCGTTGCAGACGACCGGGCCGCCGCCGCTCGAGGGTGAGGAGCTTGCGGCCGCTGGCGCCGCTGCCGCCGCCGGCGCACCGACCGAGCCGCCGCTGGTAGAGGCAGACTTATTCACTCCGCCATGACCGCTGCAGGCGCCGCGACCGCCGTGGGGCGAGGTCGTGCCGTCGTTGCAGACCACCGGCCCGCTGGATGCGCTCTGCGCCGACGAGACCGCCGGCGCGACGAGCAGCACTGCAGCGAACACGGCGCTCAAGCTGAGGTGGTTGAGTCTTGTTTTCGTGAGATTCATTGCACT
>DASQRV010000371.1:0-3971 GCA_035642735.1 Steroidobacteraceae bacterium | reverse complement strand
TGCTTCGCGCATGGGGCGCGGCCTCCAGCCGGTCTCAGCGCCGAGGCGCGAGATGTCGTACGCACCCCACATCCCGTCGCTCAGGGCCGGGTCCTGCAGGATGTCGGCCTGCTCCGCCGGCACGACCTCGGCGCGAAAGCCCGGCACTTTCTCCGCCGCCCATCCGACCATGTCGCGGATGCTCGCGGTGACACCGCAGGCGATGTTGTAGGCACTGTAGCGCAGGTGCGGCGCGCGCAGCAGCGACACGATGGCGGAGGCGACATCCTCCACGTAGATGTAGTCGCCGACCGCCTCGAGCGTGTTGACGCGCACGCACTCGACCCCATCGAGAGCCATATGGGCAATGCGGTTCGGCACGTGGCGGAAGTTTCGGCTCGCCGTCACGCGGTCCATCGGTCCGTAGACCGAGGACGGACGTACCGATGCCGTCGACAGGCCAAAGAGATCGCCATAGCGCTCGCAGACCAGCTCCGACGCCAGCTTCGAGATCCCATAGAGCCGCCGCGGCATGACGTAGCCATCCTCGGGCAGCGGCTCGCCCGGACGATCCGGTCCGTGATGCTTGTAGACGGCGCCCGAGCTCACGTAGATGAACCGCTCGAGGTTCGGGAGTGTGCGTGCCCACTCGAGCACCGCCACCGTACCCATTACGTTGACATCGATGATCCGCGCGGGATTCTCCGCTTCGGGCTCGCGTCTGGCCTCGGCCACGGTGCCACGCGACAAGGGCGTGACGGTCGCCCCGTGCACGATGTGAGTGACCTCGTGTCGCGCCAGCGCGGCGTGCCAGGTGCCGGGTTGGGTGACGTCGGCGACGACGACGGCAAGCCGCTTCGTGCATGGGGCGAAGTAGCGCTGCGCGGCGGCATCGAGCGGCGAGGCGTCCAGCACCACGAGGCGCGCGGTGGGATCGGCCTCGAGCCAGTGACGGGCGAGCACGCTCATGACGAAACCCGTCGCACCCGTCTCCAACAGTGTCATCACCACTCTCCCGCGGGCAGCCGGATCAGAGGGGGAAATCCATCAACAACGCGAGCAGCGCCCGCGCTCCGACCGCAAAATCCTCCAGCGCCATCGCTTCATCCGCATTGTGGCTGCCGTTCTCGTTGCGGACGAAAATCATGCCGCTCGGAATGCCGAGCTTCGCAAACACGGCCGCATCGTGACCCGCACCGCTCGCCATCTCGAAAGGAGGCTCGAGCAGGCCCATGAGCCGCGCGCGCAGGCCGCTGTCCATCACCGCCGGCGGCGAATCGCTGGTCGCGCCGAGATCGATGTTGACGCGGTAGGCCGCACCGATGCGCGCGGCCGCAGCGCGTGCCTCGGTTGCCACCGCTTCCATGGTCGCGTCGGACAGACTCCGCAGGTCGAGCACGAAGTGAGTCTCACCCGCGATCTTGCTCGGTCCGTGCAGGGCCGGGTCGGTGAAGAGCTCACCCGCGGTGAGAACCAGATCCGCTCCCGCCTCCTCCTGTCGCAGCCAGACCGTCTCCATGTGGTGGAGAAACGCCACGGTCGCCGCGACGGCGTCGTGCCGGTAGCGGCGGCCAACTGCTCCCGAGTGGGCATATTCGCCAACGCAGCGGGCATTGCGGAAGCGTTTGCAGCCGCGGATGCCGCTCACCACGGCGGCGGGCAGTCCTTCAGCGACCAGCGTCGGCCCCTGCTCGATGTGCAGCTCGAGGTAAGCGCGGATGGTGGATGGTTCGAGGAGGCGCCGCCGCTCCCTGATCGGCTGAGGATCGAAGCCCTGCTGCTGCATGGTCGTCTCGAGACTCCGGCCGTTGTCGGACCTCGGAGTCGCAAGACACGTGGGATCGAGCAGTCCGAGCGCGCCGGCGCTTCCCAGATACGGGACATCGAACCACGCGGACTCCTCCGCCCGAATCGCCATCACGGAGACGTCCCAATCCGGCGTGATCTGCGCGCGGCGCAGCGCGGCGAGCACCGACAACCCGGCCACGACGCCTGCTGCGCCATCGTAATTGCCGCCTTGGGGCACGCTGTCGAGGTGCGAACCGATGAGGATCCGCGGTGCGCGGCGTTCTCGTCCCGGAAGCGTCATGAAGAGGTTACCGATCGCGTCGACCTCGACCTCGAGGCCGATAGCGGTGGCGGCCGAGCGGGCGAGGTCATGTGCCGCTTGTTCGCCCTCGCCGTAGCTGTCGCGCACGATGCCACGGCCGCGGCGCGTCGCCCGGCTGAGACCGTCGAAGAGAGAAGCAGCCAGCTCGAGATCAGGTTGGACAGCGGCGGTCATGGGAATATGATCCAAACCGATGTCGAGTCTACTCGTGGGAAAGATTGCTGTCGTCACCGGAGCCAGCTCCGGCATCGGTCGTGCGATCGCCATCAACTTTGCGAGCGAAGGGGCGAGCGTCGTCATCGCCGATCTCAGCGAGCAGCCGGTCGAAGGCGGCGAGCCGACACTCGAGATCATCACTCGGGCGGGCGGCGCCGCGTCTTTCCACAGGACCGACGTGGGTCGCTGGGAGGAAGTCGACGCATTGATTGGCCGCACGGTCGACCGCCACGGCCGCCTCGACATCATGGTGAACAACGCCGCCACCTACTCCGGCACCGCCTTGCTCGAGACCGAACTCGCGCAATGGGAGGAGGTCATGCGCGTCAACCTGACGGGCATGTTTTATGGCTGCAAGCGCGCGGTCCAGCAGATGATCACCCAGGAGCCGCGGCACGAGGTGAGGGGCCGCCTCATCAACCTCGGCTCGCAGCAGGGCATCGTCACCTCACCGGGCGAGCTGCCGTACGGGGTGAGCAAAGCGGGCGCGATCTATATCACCCGGCAGATTGCCGTCGAGTATGCAAAGCACCTCATCGTCTGCAACTGCATCTCTCCGGGCAAGATCGTCACCGGTAAGGGTGGGATGGCGAAGGACCCGGCGCGGCTCGAGCATCAGCGCCAGCGCACGCCCTGGCCGCGCTTCGGCCGGCCGCAGGATGTCGCCAATGCGGCGGTGTTCCTCGCGAGCGACCGGGCGAGCTTCATCACCGGCTCGAACCTCGTCATCGACGGCGGCTGGCTCGCGGGCTGAACACCCGGTCGCGTGCGGCGCGGAGTCAGCGGTTCGCTATCGCGTAGACCTTGCCCTTATAGGGTGACTTGTCGAGCTGATCGAGCGCCATCACGTACACGGTCTTCTCGTCCGCGCTCAGCGCCAGATTCGGGACACCGGGCGAGGGCAGCTTCAGCGTCCGCAGCAGCTGCCCCTCCGCATTGACCACGAAGATGGTGCCGGCGAGCGGCGCGTTGACGTCGCGCGGATTCTGACCGATGTAGAGCAGCCCCTTCGAATCCATCTTTACGCCGTCGGGATAGATGTGAACGACGTGGTGCGTGAGGTCATCGAGATCGAGGAACACGCGTCGTTCGGAGAGCGACCCGTCCGGTGCGATCTTGAACTGGATGAGCCGGTGATCCTCGGTTTCGATGGCATACAGGATCTTGCCGTCGTTCGAGACCACGATCCCGTTGGCGCTGTGCACGTCGGTGGCCTTCTGGCTGATCGTGCCATCGGGCGCGAGGTAGAAGATCTTGCCGTCGATCACGGGACCGGGCGCCGTGCCGGAGCAGGTGAAGTAGATGCCCCCGCGATGGTCGGGTGCGAAGTCGTTGGGGCCCACGAAGGGATTGCCGTCCTTGTCGTGCGAGTAGGGCGGCAGATCCTTGCCGTCGGCGGCAATGTGGCCGAGCGTGCCGCTGTCATAGCAGGTCGTCAGGAACTCCCCGCGCGCGCTGGGAATCACGGCGGAGGGCCCGCAGCCCTTCTTGGACCAGAAGATTGTGTTCTTGGCGCCATCCCAGGTCGTCACCGAGTTGCGGTCGTATTCAACATAGTAGAGCTTGCCTTGGTACCAGATCGGTCCTTCGGCAAAATGCGCATCGTCATTGAGGACCCTGACATCGGCGGCGCGCGCGCCGGACACCGCGCTCGCGAGCAGGAGGA
>DASQRV010000370.1:0-2902 GCA_035642735.1 Steroidobacteraceae bacterium | reverse complement strand
GCGGCGCGCTGGGGCGAGCGCGGACTCCTCAACACCCGCGGCGAGCTCTTCGACTCCGACGAGCGGCACATCCCGCCGGAGCTCGCGCGGCTCTCGGGCCCCGCGGGCAAGGAGTCGCTGGTCGCGCAGCGCTACCTCGCGGCCGAGGGACGTCTGATGCAGGCGGGAATGCGCCTCACCGCCATCCGGCTCGATGCGCGCGGCGCCTGGGAGATGGATCTCGCCAACGGCGTCACCGTACGCCTCGGCCGCCGCGCGGTCGATGAGCGTTTCGAGAAATTCATGAAAACCGCGCTGAAGCTGGTCACGCAGCGCGGCGAGGACATTGCCTACGTGGATATGCGGTACACCAACGGGTTCGCCGTCGGCTGGCGCGGCAACGCCGCCCGCGGCGCGGGGAAGGACGGCGGTCACGATGCTTAAGCGCGCAGAACGCAACCTCATCGTCGGGCTCGACATCGGCACCTCCAAGGTCGTGGCGCTGGTGGGGGAGGTGGGGCTCGATGGCTCGATCGAGCTGCTCGGCCTCGGCTCCCAGCCCTCGCGGGGGCTGAAGAAGGGGGTCGTGGTCAACATCGAATCCACGGTGCAGTCGATCCAACGCGCGGTGGAGGAAGCGGAGCTCATGGCCGGCTGCGAGATCCACTCGGTGTTCGCCGGTATCGCCGGCAGCCACGTGCGCAGCCTCAACTCCCACGGGGTCGTGGGGGTGCGCGACAAGGAAGTGAGCCATGGGGATGTCGACCACGTGATCGACGCGGCCAAGGCGGTGGCGATCCCGGCGGATCAGAAGATCCTGCACGTGCTGCCCCAGGAGTTCATCGTCGACGGCCAGGAAGGCATCCGTGACCCGATCGGCATGTCGGGGGTGCGGCTCGAGGCCAAGGTGCACATCGTCACCGGGGCAGACTCGGCGGCGCAGAACATCGAGAAGTGCATCCAGCGCTGCGGGCTCGCCGTCGATGACGTCGTGCTCGAGCAGCTCGCCTCCAGCTTCGCCGTCCTCACCGAGGACGAGAAGGAGCTCGGTGTGTGCCTGGTCGACATCGGCGGCGGCACCACGGATCTGGCGGTGTTCTCCAACGGCGCGATCCGCCACACCGCGGTGATCCCTATCGCCGGTGACCAGGTGACCAACGACATCGCGGTGTCGATGCGCACGCCGACACAGTATGCCGAGGACATCAAGATCCGTTACGCCTGCGCCCTCTCGCAGCTCGCCAATCCCGACGAGAGCATCGAGGTGCCGTCGGTCGGCGAGCGCCCGGCCCGGCGCCTGGCGCGACAGACGCTCGCCGAGATCGTCGAGCCGCGCTACGAAGAGCTCTTCGGCCTGGTGCGCGAGGAGCTGCGGCGCAGCGGCTTCGAGGAAGTGATCGCCGCCGGCATCGTGCTGACCGGCGGCAGCGCCAAAATGGAAGGCGCCATCGAGCTCGCCGAGGAAGTGTTCCACGTCCCGGTGCGTCTCGGGATCCCGCAGAGCGTGCAGGGACTCTCCGACGTGGTCCGCAACCCGATTTTTTCCACCGGCGTAGGGCTGCTGCTCTACGCGCGCGACAACGCCCTGCCGGCGCGTCGCGGGGGATCCCTCGGCAACGCCAAGACCGCGCTCGACCGCATGCGTTCCTGGTTCCAGGGGAATTTTTGAAGCTGACAGAGCAGAGAGCGACGAATCAACCAACCATTTGTATTCGTGTAGAGGAGCGAGAACATGTTTGAACTGATGGATGCGTACAGCCAGAGCGCGATCATCAAGGTGATCGGCGTGGGGGGCGGGGGCGGCAACGCGGTGGCGCACATGGTGACCACGGGGATCGACGGCGTGGAATTCATGTGCATCAACACCGACAGCCAGGCGCTGAAGCACGCCAAGGTCAAGACGGCGCTGCAGATCGGCTGCAACATCACCAAGGGGCTCGGCGCCGGAGCTGACCCCGAGGTCGGCCGCCAGGCGGCGATGGAGGATCGCGACCGCATCGTCGAGCTGGTCGAAGGTTGCGACATGCTGTTCATCACCGCGGGCATGGGTGGCGGCACCGGCACGGGCGCCGCGCCGGTGGTCGCGCAGGTGGCGCGTGAGCTCGGGATCCTAACCGTTGCGGTCGTGACCAAGCCGTTCGAGATGGAGGGCAACAAGCGCAGCTACGTCGCCGATCACGGCATCGCCGAGCTCGGCAAGTACTGCGACTCGCTCATTACAATTCCTAACCAGAAGCTGTTGACGGTGTTGGGACCGCAGACGACGCTGCTCGACGCCTTCAAGGCTGCCAACCAGGTGCTGCAGGGGGCGGTACAGGGCATCGCCGAGCTCATCACGCGTCCGGGCCTGATCAACGTCGACTTCGCCGATGTGCGCACGGTAATGGCGGAAACCGGCATGGCGATGATGGGATCGGGCGCGGCGAGCGGTGAGGATCGCGCGCGCGCTGCGGCCGAGGCCGCCGTGTCATCGCCGCTGCTGGAGGACATCAACCTGGCCGGCGCCCATGGCATCCTGGTGAATGTGACGGCGGGCATGGACCTCTCGATCGGGGAGTTCCAGGAGGTTGGCCAGATCGTCAAGCAGTTCGCCTCGGACGACGCAACCGTGGTCGTGGGTACCGTCATCGACCCGGAGCTGTCGAACCAAGTGCGGGTAACAGTGGTTGCCACAGGTCTCGGCCGGGCCACGGCGGCCTCACGGGAGCGCGAGATTGCACGGGAGCGCGAGATTGCAACCCCTCGCGACCGCGACCGCGGCCGCGGCACAAGCGGCGGCGGCGGCGCAAGCGGAGCACCGCTGACCGAAGCCCCGATGCGCGTGGTGCGGCGCACCCCGGCGCTCTCGAGCAGTGATTACGCGGCACTCGACAAGCCCACCGTGCAGAGACAGCGGGCTGTCGGGGACGGGTTGAGGGCGGAA
>DASQRV010000369.1:0-3081 GCA_035642735.1 Steroidobacteraceae bacterium | reverse complement strand
GGACGCACCGCCGCGGCTCGTACGGGAGCCGCCGCTCACGCTGCCCGAGGTGCGCGCGCGCGAGCGGGTGGCCGTGAAGGAGTTGCCGGTGGTCGCCGAGCGGCGCGCGGAGCAGCCGGAGGAGCAGGAACCCCGGGAGGCGCAGGAACAGGAGCCGCCGGTGCTCGAAGCCGCGGCGCCCGCGCGCCCGGCGGAGGCGGCGGAGCGCCCGCCCGCTCCAGCCGCGACGCAGCTCGATGACACCGTGGATGATCTCCTGGCCATCGTCCCCGCTGACGAGATTCCCGCGGACCAACGCGCCGTTTTCCAGGACTCCGAGTTCGAGGACTCCGGGTTCGGGGACACCGAGCCGCGAGCCTCCGTGGACACTGAACCTGTGGCCGCACCCGCCGTGCCCTTGCAACAGGAGGTGCTGCCGGAGTTGCCCCCGTCGGCGCCGCCCGTGGTCGACTGGCCCGCCGACCGCGACCGACGCATCCTCGCACTGCGCCTCGTTGCGCCGCAGCGCGAGCGGTTCGCGGGACGCTCGCTCCGCCAGGCGCTCGCGGCGGAAGGCTTCCTGCTGGGGCAGTTCGACATCTTTCACAAGCCCGATGACGAGCACCGCGCGGTGCTCTCGGCGGCGAGCCTGACGCGTCCGGGAACCTTCGACATGGAGACCATGGACTCGCAGCACTACGGTGGGCTGTCGCTGTTCGCGGTGCTGCCGGGCCCCAAGCCTCCGCCACAGGCGTTCGATGAGCTGGTGTTCGCGGCGCGCAATCTGAACGAGCGCCTGCACGGCGTGCTGCAGGATGAGCAGGGAACACCGCTCACCCCGGCGCGCATCGCGCAGCTGCGCGAGCAGCTACGGGCCGGAGCCAGGTCGTGACAGCCCCGGCGGCTGCGCGCGCAGCACAGCTGCGCTCGCAGATTGCGCAGCACGACTACCGTTACTACGTGCTCGATGACCCGCTGGTCTCGGATGCCGAGTACGACCAGCTGATGCAGGAACTGCGGGCGCTGGAAGCGGACCATCCCGAGCTCGTCACCTCCGACTCACCCACGCAGCGGGTCGCCGGCGCCCCGAGCGCTGCCTTCGGCGAGGTGGTGCACCAGGTGCCGATGCTGTCGCTCGACAATGCCTTCATCGAGGAGGACTTGCGTGCCTTCGACCGGCGCATCCACGAGCGGCTCGAGCGCCACGGCGATCTCGATTACGTCGCGGAGCCGAAACTCGATGGGCTCGCCGTGAGCGTGATCTATCGCGGAGGCCTGCTCGAGCGCGCGGCGACCCGGGGTGATGGCGTTACCGGCGAGGACGTGACGGCGAACGTGCGCACCATCCGCGCCGTGCCGCAGCGGCTGCGAGGTGTGGCCCGGCCACTCCTCGAGGCGCGGGGCGAGGTGTTCATGACGATCGCAGGCTTCGAGCGGATGAACCAGCTCGCGCGCGAGCGCGGCGAGAAGGTGTTCGTGAACCCCCGCAACGCGGCGGCGGGGAGCCTCCGGCAGCTCGATCCGCGCATCACGGCGGGTCGCCCGCTCAGCGCTCTCTTCTACGGGGTCGGCGTCATCGAGGGCCTGCTCCTGCCCGCGCGGCAGAGCGAGCTGCTCGAGCTGCTGCGTGCGCAGGGGCTGCCGGTATCGCCGGAGACGCGCACCGTGCAGGGGGTGCAGGGATGCCTCGACTACTACCGGCATATCGGCGAGCGGCGCAGCTCGCTGCCGTACCAGATCGACGGCGTCGTCTACAAGCTCGACTCGCGCGCCGACCAGGAGCGGCTCGGGTTCGTCTCGCGCGCGCCGCGCTGGGCGATCGCGCACAAGTTTCCTCCCGATGAGGTGTTCACGGTCGTCAGGGACATCGGCTTCCAGGTCGGGCGTACCGGGGCGCTCACCCCGGTCGCGCGACTCGAGCCGGTGTTCGTGGGCGGGGTGACGGTGAGCAATGTGACACTGCATAACATCGACGAGGTGCACCGCAAGGACGTGCGCGTGGGCGACACGGTGGTCGTGCGCCGCGCCGGCGATGTGATCCCCGAAGTGGTGAGCGTGGTGCTGGACAAGCGCCCCGCGGGTACCGCGCCCGTGGAGCTGCCGACGCGCTGCCCGGTATGTCATTCGCAGGTGCTGCGCGCAGCGGACGAGGCCGTGGCGCGCTGCACCGGCGGCTTCACCTGCCGGGCGCAGCGCCAGGAGTCACTGCGTCACTTCGCGAGCCGCCGCGCACTCGACATCGAGGGGCTCGGCGACAAGATCATCGAGCAGCTCGTCGAGCGCGATGTGGTGCGCACGCCAGCCGATCTCTACGCGCTCACGGCCGCGCAGCTCGCCGGGCTCGAGCGCATGGGCGAGAAGTCCGCGGCGAACCTGGTCGCCGCCATCGACAGGAGCCGCCGCACCACGCTGCCGCGGCTGCTCTACGCACTCGGCATCCGCGAGGTCGGCGAAGCCACCGCGCTCGCGCTCGCGCGCCACTTCGGCACGCTCGAGCGTGTGATGCAGGCCGACGAGGCGGCGATCCGGCAGGTGCCCGACGTGGGACCGGTGGTGGCGGCCCACGTCGCCGCGTTCTTCGCCTCCGAAGAACACCGCCGTGTGATCAGCGCGTTACGCGAACAAGGTGTCACTTGGCCTGAGGTGACCGTCGCGCCGCGCACGGCGCAGGCGCTCGCCGGCAGCACGTTCGTGATCACCGGGACCCTCGCGGCGATGACCCGTGAGCAGGCCGCGGAGGCGCTCGGCGCGCGCGGCGCCAGGGTGTCCGGCAGCGTTTCGAAGAAAACGAGCTTCCTCGTCGCCGGGAGCGAGGCGGGCTCGAAGCTCGCGAAAGCGCGCGAGCTCGGTGTGCCGGTGCTCGATGAGCAGCAGTTTCTCGAGCTGCTCGAGCGCGGGAATCCGGAATAGACGCCACGTGGCGGCGAGTCGCACCGACCCGCCGCCACGGTCTTTGCGGCGGGCCGTCAGTTCTTCTTCGGGGCCGGTGTCGGGGCCGGTGCGGGGGGCGGCGGCGTCGGCGCAGCCCCTGGCGTTGCAGCGGGCGGCGCGCCCGGCGCGGGCGTGCCCGGCGCACTCGGGGTGGCGTTGCCTGCCGTCTTG
>DASQRV010000368.1:0-2103 GCA_035642735.1 Steroidobacteraceae bacterium | reverse complement strand
TCGAGGAGCTCGATCCCGGCCGCGAGGTGCTCGGGCTCGTCCCAGGTGTTGGAATAGAAGCGCCACGAGCCGGCGGCGAGCACGCAGGCGGCGAGGATGATGAGGACGAGTGCCCGGCGCGCCAGCTGCGACGCGCGTGGGTCGAGGGACACGGCGCTGCTCACCCTTCGAACGGGTGCCGCAGCACGATGGTCTGCTCGCGGTCGGGTCCCGTTGAGATCATGTCGATCGGGACGCCGACGAGCGCCTCGAGGCGCTCGAGGTAACGGCTTGCGTTGACGGGCAGCGCCTCGTAGGCGGTGACACCAACCGTCGACTCGCGCCAGCCGGGGAGCTCCTCGTACACGGGCTCGATGCCGGCGTAATCCTCGACGCTCACCGGGGGATCGGGGCTCACCTCGCCATTGATGCGGTAACCGACGCCGATGCGGAGCGTGTCGAGCCCATCCAGCACGTCGAGCTTGGTGATGCACAGTCCGGTGACGCTGGAATTCACGATCGAGCGCTTGAGCGCCGCCGAGTCGAACCAGCCGCAGCGCCGCCGCCGCCCGGTCACCGAGCCCAACTCGTGACCGACGCGCGAGAGATGCTCGCCGGACTCATCGAAGAGCTCGGTCGGAAAGGGCCCCGCGCCCACGCGCGTGGTGTAGGCCTTGACGATGCCGAGCACGGCGTCGAAGACCTTAGGTCCGAGCCCGGTCCCCGTGGCGGCGTAGCCGGCGGTGGTGTTGGAGGATGTGACGTAGGGATAGGTGCCGAGGTCGACGTCCAGCATCGCGCCCTGCGCGCCCTCGAAGAGCACGTTCGCGGAAGCGGCGCGCAACGCCTGCAGCTCCCGCGTCACATCGGTGACGACCGGTGCAATGCGCTCGGCCATGGCGAGCTGCGCATCGAGGGTCTTCTGGAAGTCCACCGCCGGTAGGCGGTAGTAGTGCTGGAGCGCAAAGTTGTGGAAGTCGAGGATCTCGCCGAGCTTCGACGCAAAGCGGTCACGATGGAAGAGATCCGCGACGCGCACCGCGCGGCGCGCCACCTTGTCCTCGTAGGCGGGTCCGATACCGCGCCCGGTGGTGCCGATGGCGTTCGCCCCGCGGGCGCGCTCGCGCGCCTGGTCGAGCATGACGTGCGAGGGCAGGATCAGGGGACAGAGCGGTGAGATCCGCAGCCGCTCGAATACCGGTACCCCGCGCTCGATCAGCATCCCGCTCTCGGTGAGCAGTGCCTCGAGCGAGAGCACCACACCGTTACCGATGAAGCAGCGCACGTGCTCGCGCAGGATCCCGGCCGGGATCAGCGAGAGGATCGTCTTTTCGCCACCGATCACGAGGGTGTGACCGGCGTTGTGGCCGCCCTGGAAGCGCGCCACCGCGGCGGCGCGCTCCGTGAGGAGATCCACGACCTTGCCTTTGCCTTCATCGCCCCACTGGGTGCCGATGACGACCACGAACTGTCCCACGCTCACCTCTAGCGGACCAGAAAAAGGATGACGATGCCGACCAGCATGGAGCCGAGACCGGCGAAGCGCAACTCGCGGTCCTGCAGCGTGAGAACGCGCGCCAGGGCGCGCTTCACCCCCTGCGGATGCAGAAAAGGCGCGATGCCTTCCAACACCAGCAGCAGGCCGAGCGCGGCCAGGAGATCGGACAGATTGATCGACACGGGTCTATCGCGATGGCGGGACGATCGCTAGTGCTTGGGCGCCGCGGCCTTCGCGCCGGCGCTCGAGGAGGCTTCCTTGAAGTAGCGGAAGAATTCCCCATCGGGGGTGAGGACGAGCAGATCCCCGTCCCTGCCGATCGCGCGCTCATAAGCCTGGAGGCTGCGCCAGAAGGCGTAGAACTCGGGGTTGCGCGAGAAGGCGTGCGCATAGATCTGGGCGGCGGCCGCATCGCCCTCGCCGCGGACGCGCAGCCCCTCGCGCTCGGCCTCGGCGATGATCACCGTGCGCTGCCGCTCGGCGGTCGAGCGGATGGTGGCGCTTTCCTGCTGGCCTTCCGCGCGCAGGCGGCTCGCGGTCTTGGCGAAGGACTGCTTCATGCTCTCGTAGACGCGCGCCGCGACCTCATCGGGGAGATCGATGCGCTGCACGCGCACATCGACGAG
>DASQRV010000367.1:0-4398 GCA_035642735.1 Steroidobacteraceae bacterium | reverse complement strand
TGCTGTAGGCACGCAGCAAGGGTCGCTCGAGCATGAGTCCGACCATCACGAACTGGCCGTTCTCGAATCGCAGCCCGCGATGGCGGGTGGTGCTGAAGGTGAATTGGGTATCGGTCCAGTGCTGGACCGCGAGCACGCGTTCCGTGCCGATGATCGCCATGCTTGCCGCCTGCAAAAAACTTCGCGCTATGGTAGCGAGTCCCGGACCCGCGCCCGGATCTTTCGCGTCATGGACTCATAAGCGCGCGTTATGACCCGAGCGGCGACCGGCAACGCCGGTTCCCTCCACGGTACGGCGGGCGCTAGACTGGCTGAGGGAGTTGGGGGGGCACACATGAATCGAAGGACGGCAACGCCGGCTCTGGGCGCGCTATGTGCTGCGCTGCTCGGTGCCATGCCGGCGACACTCCCGGCCGCCCGGCCGCCCCCCGCACTCGTGCTCCCGGCCGGAGCGCGTGTCGGAGTCGTGAATCTGCTCGATCCCGAGGTGACGCACTTTCACGCCTCGCGCCAGATCGAGAACAGTTTCCTCAAGACCTACACGGTGAACTGGTCCGTCAGTGCGATGTTGCTTGCCGCAGTGAAAGACCGTCTGGGTCAGCTGGGCCTGACCGCAGTGCCCGTCGCGGCCGGCGACGCCTTGCGCCGTGCGCGCGAGAGCTGCTTTCTCGATGCGGCGCTCGCCAAGGGTCTGCCGAAGGAGTGCGGGCAACTGTACGCGCAGCTGGCTGCGGCTCAGAACCTGCAGGCCATCATTGCGCTCGGCCCGGGACGTAACGACTCGGCGCACGCCGGTGCCACGCGTCACAAGGATTTGCCGGAGTACCTGCGGGGGTGGTCCTTCGTGACCGGCGGCGCGGATCCGCTACCCGTGCTGCTCGATCAAACGGAGCTGCTGCTGGTGGGCGTCACCGCCTCGAAGGCCGAGCTCATCGGCCGCGCCTGGGGCGGTGGTGGCCAGAACTGGACCGGATACCAGGCACCCCCCGACCTCAAGGCATTCTCGGAGCAACAGCTCGATCAGCTGCAGCCCCTCTACGGTGCCATGCTGAAGCAGCAGGCCGACGCGGCGCTCGCGCCGCTGCAGCTCGCGCGCTGACCTGCCTCATGCCCAAGTGGCGCTAGGCAACGTGGCGGATCGCCCAGGCGCAGACGATCACGCCGACCAGCCCTAATCCGAGGTACAGCCCCGCAAACAGCCTCTCGCGCCGCTCGAGGGCAGCCTCGGTGAGGGGCGCAATCAGGAAAGGCTCGCCGTTGGTCGGCTCGGAGATGACACTCTCGCGCGTGATCGAGGACTGGAGAGTCTGGCTCTGCGACTCGCGGGCTGCCGCCTGTCGCGCCGCTTCCCATTCGGCGTCATTCAGCTTGCCGTCATGATCGAGATCGAAGCGCGCGAGCAGCGCCTGCTGGTCCTGCTTCCACTCGTGGAGCTTCGCCGCGATGGCGGCGTTCACGTCCCCGACCTCGGAATGCGAGCGAAGCTCGCCCATGACACAGACGCGCGCTCCGACTCCGAGCAGCCGCTCCGTGTAGCGCCAGCTGCCGATGCCGAGACGCTGGAACAGCGAGCTCTCCTCGGGGGGGCCGGTCATGGGCCAGGAAGTCGCCCCGTACCAGACGTTGCGTACCGTCGGGGTGATCTCGGCCTGCACCGGACCGACGAGGCAGCGGGCATCGTCGTCATCGACCAGTGCGAAAGGCTCGACGCTGCTGCCGCTGTCGGTCGTGCGCCAGCGGCGATTGCCGCGGGAGTCGCGCTCCTCGTGCGCAATCTCGTACGACCACCACACGCAGGGTCGTGCGCTGAGGGGCGCGGCGGCCGGTGCGGGGCCCGCCGGCTGCGTGCGTGCCTTGAGCTTCACGTAACCCTGGGCCGCAGAGCGGATGCGCACTTCGGGAGTGTCGGCCACCAGGCGATCGCGCTTCAGCCGCACCAGGAACCGCCACAGCGCGAGCAGCGCCAGCGCCGCCGTCGCGACCGCGATCAGCGCATAGGGCGGCGGTTGACCTGGGTGCACGGACATACCCGCGAGCGACGGCGTTACGGTGGTCTAGCCGGAGAACGCGGCCTTCAGATCGACGTCCGCCTTCTGATCGGCCGCGAAGTGCAGCAGCTGCGCCGGCGGGAAATCGCCGAGGCCCGCGATCAGCACGTCCGGGAAAGTCGCGATGCGGACGTTGTTGATGTTGGCGGCTTCGTTATAGACCTCGCGCCGGTCGGCGATCGCGGTCTCGAGGCCGCTGATGCGGTCCTGCAGGTGCCGGAACGGCTCGCTCGCCTTCAGCTGCGGATAGTTCTCGGCGACGGCGTAGAGCCCGGTGAGACCGCTGCGCAGATCGCGCTCGGCGGCGCCGAGTGAGCTCATGTTACCGGAGCTGCGTGCTGCATCCACCCCGGCGCGCGCGCGCATCACGCGCTCGAGCGTGCCGGCTTCGTACTGCATGTACTGCTTGCAGACCTCGACCAGCTTCGGCAGCTCATCGTGGCGCTGCACCAGCAGCACGTCGATATTCGACCAGGCGAGCTTGACGGCGGCTCGCACCCGCACCAGCCCGTTGTAGACGCCGACGAGATAGCCCGTGAGGGCGAGCACCAGAAAAAGGAAAACCAGGATGCCCAACATGACGCGACTCCAACATGGGCGCGATGCCCGCGCCAAAGCATAGGCTATGTCTGGGCCGCCGGGCTCACTTCAACCCTGCATTCGGAGACTCGCATCACGTCCTGGCGAGCCGCCGCCCGCGACCTGCGTCGCAGTTCGCGCCTGCCCGGTTGGCCACCCCAGAAATCACGCTTGACGCGGGCAGCGAGGCACTAGCCGCTGGTCAAGACGCGTGATTTCCCGGGGACCCCGGCTATGGGCCCGTCAGCCGCAGCGCCAGATCGATGCCGGCGATCTCGTAGCCTTTGCGGAAGTCGCGGATGTGACGTGCCATCCAGTCGCGCGCCGCGTGCTCATCGCGCGCCTCGAGCGCCTCCAGCAGCCGGCGCTGCGCGACGGCGATGCGCGTGCGGGCCTGCGGCACCTTGTCGATCATGATGCGGAGCGAGGGCTCGAGTAGCTGCAACAGCGGCTCCTGCGCCAGCCCCAGCACCGGGTTGTGCGCTGCACGCGCGATGCAGCGGAACACTTCGGCGGTGCGGTGCACCGTGTCCGCGGTGTCGGCTGTCGCCTCACCGAAGGCGCGAATGGCGGAAGTGAGCGCCTCGAGATCCGCGGCGGTACGGCCCCGCGCGGCGGCCTGCGCGAGTGGTGGCTCGAGCAGGTTGAGGGCCTCCCACAGGTGTTGCACCGTGACATCGTGCAGCAGCAGGGCGTGGCTCACGCCCTGGGCGACGGCGGCGTGCTGCGGGCGGCTCACCGACATGAGCTTCGAGCCCGGGCGGCGCTGCAGGAGTCCCCGGCTCTCGAGCTCGCGCAGCGCCTCGCGCACCGTCGAGCGGTTGACGCCCAACTGCCGCGCAAGCTCAGTCTCCGGCGGCAGCCGTTCACCCTCGCGCAACGAGCGGCTCAGGATGCGTTTGCCGATCGCCGCCGCCACCTTGCGGTAGGCGGGCTCGATGAGCAGCTTCGGGAATGCCACGCTCACGCGGCGGCCTCGAACAGCTCACGCCCGATCAGCATGCGGCGGATCTCCTGCGTGCCGGCGCCGATCTCGTAGAGCTTGGCATCGCGCAGCAGCCGGCCGGCGGCGTAGTCGTTGATGTAGCCGTTGCCGCCGAGCGCCTGGATCGCCTCCAGCGCCGCGTGCGTGGCCCGCTCCGCGGCGAACAGGATGCAGCTCGCCGCATCGCGCCGGCGCGCGGTGCGCATGTCGCAGGCGCGCGCCACGGCGTAGACGTACGCACGCGAGGCATTCAGTGCCGCGTACATGTCGGCGATCTTGCCCTGCATCAGCTCGAAGGTGCCGATCGGCTGGCCGAACTGCCGTCGTTCGCGTACGTACGGCAATACCAGATCGAGCGCTGCCGCCATGAGTCCGAGCGAGCCACCCGCGAGCACCACGCGCTCGTAGTCGAGCCCGCTCATGAGCACCCGCACACCGCCGTTCTCGTGGCCGAGCAGGTTTTCCACCGGCACCAGGCAGTCATCGAACAACAGCTCACAGGTGCCCGAGCCCCGCATGCCGAGCTTGTCGAGCTTCTGCGCGGTGCCAAACCCCGGGTTGCCGCGCTCGACGATGAAGGCGCTGATGCCGCGCGCGCCGGCGGCGGGATCCGTCTTGGCATACACGACCAGCACATCCGCATCCGGGCCGTTGGTGATCCACATCTTGCGGCCATTCAGCAGGTAGCCGTCGGCGCGTTTCACGGCGCGCAGCTGCATCGACACCACGTCCGAGCCCGAGCCGGGCTCGGACATGGCGAGCGCACCGACGTGCTCGCCGCTGACG